>JAZDOO010000102.1:0-3574 GCA_043798555.1 Pseudomonadota bacterium
GGCATCGGTGAGTCGCCGCTTTTTTCGCATGCTCGATTCATATCATATCTCCCGATGCCGTTACAAGCAGAATACCCTTTACCAGAGCGGGCTCAATAAGTTTCATAGCTCAAATTCACCCACTCAGTTGGGACTTGATCCAAAAAAGAAAGGAGGATTAATTATGCTGCACCGATATTTTTTAGTTTTGTTTCTTCTCGGAATTATTCTCACTGGCAATCTGTCTTTTCATCAACCCGTTTGGGCCGAGACCCTTGTCCAGTCGATCGTGGAAACCAGGCTCATGGTATGCCTGCGTGTGGGGCAAGCGGAGCTACAGAGATGGTTGCCGGCTCCCTGGCAGGTAAACCCGATCCCAGGGGGTCCGCTCAAGGAGGGTAACTTTTTCATTAGCTTCATTGATTCGTTGCTCGTCCAGGATGCTCAAGGAAAGCCGGATATAGGGGGGATCAATCGGCTAATGGTGTTCGCGGTTCCCGCAAAGCATACGCAAACCGGTGAGATGGCCTTCATTGTCACCGGTGGCTTAGCCTCCAACCCTCTTAACATCCCCGGCGCCTACAAAAACTATGTCCAGGCCACCATCCGGAGGGAGCAGACGAATAAAGGAGCTAACATTGAAGCTGGGGTGGGCGATGACTTCTGGGAAGTACGAGATACCCGTGGGGGGATCATCGAGCTACGGATCCAGTACCAGCGGGCCCTCCCCTCACGGGCTAAGTCGGAGATGAAGATATATTCGGCTGTGGAACCGAGCTTTTTCCGTATCTACCGGTTGGAAACGGCCACAGACATTGTTAAGAGCATCCCTGCTGGCATAGACCGGGTACAAAACTACCAACTCCGCGTGGCCATGCCTGAGCTAGGCAAGCTATTCGACGGGGCCGAACAGCTTGTGGGGGTTGCAGTCTATCCCTTGTACTTGCGGCAGGTGTTCCTCCCATAGGGGAAGCAAAAGCGGAGTCCACACTTTTATACATAATTTCCATGGCCCTCAGCAAAAATATGAAATTGAAGAAGCTACAGCGGAAAAAGCAAGGGTGAAATGCATTAATTGTGCATTCTGGAATACTGCTAAAGCAATGAAAATTACTGACGACCTTTGCTCTGCTAATTCCCAGTACGCTTTGGGCGCTTTTGCCAAAGCTCTGAATCCAAACCTAACTTCAACCCTTGTTAAAGCCAGGCCTTTCGGCGATTCGGTTTGTGAGTGGGTTATTCAGCTTAAGGCATGAAATCTGTACCTTCTCCTGTGGTATTTATGGACGCAATTCAACGAGGTTCATCACTGATGGATAGCAAATGGGATTATCAGAAGATGCCTTGATTAAGCCTCCAAGGGGGGTCCCCTGCCTCCTTTGGAGGTTTTAATGTCCTACTTTCCTTAACTATAAGGTAAAGCTAAACGTTTTACCAATTCCCCCACAAGAACGGGGTAAATGGAGGTGGATCATGAAGAAGATGACATTAGCTTTTATGTTAGGAAATGGGGGACACTTCCCTATTTCTGACTGCAATGCTCATTGAAAATATGGGAAGTGTTCCTTACTGAAAGAGAGGAGGTGCCATTATGAAAAAGAAATTATTAGCAGTTTTGATGCTCAATCTTTTGACCATCGGGTTATTCGCCACGCTTACCCTATCTGCTGATGTTCCCATGATGACCAAGGAGGAACTTAAGGCAATGCTTGGAAACTCTGATTTGGTGATTTTAGATATCCGCCCTGGAAGAGATTATATGTTCAGTGATTCCAAGATTAAAGGGGCTGATCGACCATATGGTATGACAATGGGTCATATCACTCCTTCCCAATTTCCCAGTAAGGACAAGGATAAGACCATTGTTTTTTATTGCGCCTCACCAAATGAAGAGATTAGTGCTCCGATTGCCAAACAATTTATGGAGCAGGGGTTCACCAAAGTAAACGTTCTCAAGGGAGGCTGGGAGGAATGGGTTAAAGCTAATTACCCCACAGAAAAGAAATAATAACCAACGGAAAGAAAATGGGACGGTTCTATTTGCTAATAGGGGACATACCTAGTACCTGGGGTTAATAAATTTAAAAACAATGGGGGTAATTTTATGAAAAAAGCTTCAAAAAAGATGTGGGTAATTCTGCTTCTAATCATTGGGGTGGCTTTTTTTGAAATTCCCGCTTATGGGGAAGAATGGACAGCAGTTCAAAAGGAGATTTGGGAACTTGAAGAAGCAAGATGGAAGGCCTTGACTCAACGAGATTTAGAAGGATTTCTAAAATATCATCATGAAGAGGGGGCTTTCTGGCCTTATTGGTCCTTGACAGGAGAACCTTTAAACCTGGCAAAATTTAAAGAGTTCCTTCTTCCGATTGAGTTTTATTCTGCTGAATTGAAACCCCTTTCAATTAAGGTTTTTGGAAATGTTGCCATCGTGCAGTACACTTGTAAATACAGCACGATGGGCGGCAATGTATATAGCAGATTCACACAGATCCGAATGAAACAAAACGGTATCTGGCAGGTAATTGGTAACATGTTATATAAAATTAATTAAAGGATTCCAACAAGGGACGGGGGCAGACTTGATTATTGATTTAATGGAATGAGAGCAAAAGGGCAACGCCTAACAGAAAAGAAATAAGAACCAAGGGAATGAAAATGGGATAGTTCTATTTAATTCAAACAACAATATTAGAACCCCATGAAATGAGGGACACTTCCCTATTTCTGACTGCAATACTCATTGAAAATATGGGAAGTGTCCCTTACTGAAAGAGAGGATGTGCCATGATGAAAAAGAAATTATTGGCGATTTTGATGCTCATTCTTTTGACCATTGCTTTATTCACCTCTTTTGCCCTATCCGCTGATGTTCCCATGATGACAAAGGAGGAACTTAAGGCAATGCTTGATAGCCCCGATTTAGCCATCTTTGATGTTCGCATGGGCAGCGACTATTTCTCAAGTGACTTGAAGATCAAAGGGGCTGTTAGGCCAGTTATGGGTGCTCCTCTTCACGAAACATTGTTCAGCACTTATCCAAAAGGGAAAACCTTCGTTGTTTATTGTGCTTCAAGCAACGAAGAGAGAAGTACTGCCAACGTAAAAGATATCCTAAGCTACGGACGTGATGGATACACTAAGATATATGTTCTCAAGGGAGGCTGGGAAGAATGGCTTAAGGCCAATTACCCCACAGAAAAGAAATAAGAACCAACGGAAAAAAATGGGACGGTTCTATTTACTAATCAGTCCATAATTGTATGGACACTTCTGTTCATTTAAGCCGTTCGTGCTGAGCCCTTCGACTCACCGTTCGCCCTGAGGCTCTCGAAGGGACGAACGGTTCGCTCAGGACAGGCCTTGTCGAAGCATGAACGGCTTAGCGACGCACCCTTCGACAAGCTCAGGGTGAACGGTAATAGCCTGACTGAACAGTATTACCCTTAAATCGGAATCCTGACTTCCCCGTCCTGCCGTGGTTTCGTTGACTACATCAAAAAACAGTGTTATTAAATATTTATGAAACCGCTTATCGGTAGATCGTTATCCATCCTGCTTTCCATTGTCTTTCTCACTTCGTGCGCAAGCGCCC
>JAZDOO010000122.1:0-11197 GCA_043798555.1 Pseudomonadota bacterium
TGGGAATGCACATAGAACAACACCAGACAGGAGAGCAATGCCTCGCCGTTGTTTTCTTCCGTATATTAAGTACCCCATACCGATTGAGCCAAACAATACTCCCCACATTATTGATGTCGTACTATCCATAATATTTCTATCCTTTTTTCATTGACACATAACGGCTTGGGGATCAGTCGCGCCACCACGGGCCCTCCAGAAAAATCGAACCCCGCTCCTTGGCGTCGACTGCATCCCCTTGTTCGGTCTTATTTTTTGTGTACGCCTATTTAGCCCAACTACCGCATTCCTTTTGCAAAAAGTCATTCATCTCGCTAATACTCGCTTTGTTTTTACATCGTTTTTTCCACTCAGCTAAAAGGTTGCTAAAGCACTCCCCTGGGACATCAACAGCCCAGTCCTTAAATTCCGATTTTGATTCATGCGAATACTTGTATATCCCTTTCAGAACTCCCATGCAGGAGAGCTTGGCCTCTTCGGGCATATTTAACTCAATGAGACGAAATACTTCTTGGTTAAAGGGGTCTATTTCCTCTTCCATCATTTCAACTGCCATGTCTTCAGGTGAAACATAGCCATAGGAAGTTGACCCGGACCGATCCCATAACTCATGTACATCAATTCCATCTAAAGCAAAAAATACATCCTCACAAATTGCTTCAACGTCCACATCTCTTATGATATCTTCCGCAATTTTTGAAATTCTCTCTTCGATCTCTTTATCATTTTTAGCCAATTGCCTTAATATCTCTAAGGCTTCATTTGGAGAGATTCTGTCGAGTATATCTTTCATGGTTTCCTTTTGACCGAATGCGGCAGCTGCTCAACTGTCGCATTCCCCCCGGAGCGAAGCGGAGGGGGGAACGCCTGGCGCATAACCGGCGGCTACGCTGACTTGGCTTTAAGCCGGGTACTACTGATAAAGTGACTTTGCTAAACGGCCAGCTTGTGCCTCATAAGTGTTAGCCAGCGCATCTGTTGATTGCGTACCAAGGTCTAGAACGGTATGTCATCTTCCTCCACTGCAAGACCGGATTTAATCTCGCCGAGTTTGTCGGCATACGCCTCATGGCCCCTCCCTCTGTAGAAGGGAATCCAATCATCGAGACGTTTGATAACCCGATGATCAATGTCCGTCGGCATTCGCCGCCACTCGTCAACAAGGCATTGTTCAGCTTGCTCCTTTATAGTTGTGTCTCGACCCATACAGACTGTACGAATAAGTGGATCGGCGAATTGAATCACTTCCTTTTCTGACAGAATTGATCCGATGCCAGTTAGTGCTGTCAGCAAATCACCGTCGACATTGTTCTTTAATCTGGCTAACAAGTGTTGTTTGATGAGATCCGCGTCTTCAGGAGAGGCGTGTACCAGATCGGACGCCCGAAGAAACGCTGTACCGTATGTGGAAATCACATGGTCACTTTCCTCTTTGAAAATGGTCGCAAAACGCTCCACAGTCTTCGTTTTTGTCTCGACCGATGCTTGATCGAACGCTAACCTGAAGCATAGTATCAACACAGGTACAACATGCGACGGTGTTTCGTAATCCTCGATCGCCTGCATATAGCGTTCGGGCAGGATTTTGAGAAGCAGCCGTTCGACTTCAGCGGGGTTCGTTTTTTTCAATAGGTGAGACACTATCGCGCCAGCAGTGGAGTCGCGTTCAAGTTTTCCTACGATCTGTTCAGCCGTATATCCGTAGTTCTCACGCTTCCGCTTCTCGATCTCTCCCAAAACAATGTTCACCAATGCTTTGGCTACTTCAGCACTGTTTCGGTTGACGCTTTCGTTGAGACGTATCACCCTGCCGGGGTGAATGAGATTTCTATAATCTCTTACTACGCTGGATAGATCGGCGGTCTTTTGCGATATGATTCTCTTATCCTTGCACAGGTTGATAGCATCACCGAGATCCATCTTAAGGGCCTCGGTCTTGGAAACAAGATTCTCTGAAAGGAGATAGTCGATAAGAACTGCCTCTACTATGCTACCAGCCAAGACATGCACTGCCTTCCAAGCTTTTGCATTGATGCACGCGAGCATCTCACGAAAATCTGCTTCAAGTGAACTTCGGAAATCTTCATTCGTTATGAAGTCAAACAGCGACATTGTTGTCCTTGTGCGTCTTGGATGTGAATGGTGGCAAGCTGGCTAACGCAATGGTCACCGGCGTGGCGCGCTGTTCCGCCACGTCCGGTGCACCTACTCGTTAGGCTTTCTGTTGCAATATTGGATTTACTCGACGTGCTGTTCGTCTATGTTTTTCCACCAAAGAAACAGCCGTTCGCTTTTGATGAAATTGGATAGCAACGTTCCCAGCTGTTGGGTTCTTTTCTCATAAGATAGTTTTAATAAATCCCTGTTGATTCCCTCCCAATTCATCCAGACAAATTTGATATCATTGCTACGGCACCAGTTTTTCTTGTATTGATCGTTTTCCTTCAGTCTATCATTACGCCCATACACTGCTTTAAAGTGCTGTGGCCCTTGTATTTCTATTGCCAGTGGAATGCTTGGTATATATATGTCAAACTCCAGCGGTTTATTGAGGGTAGACCTGAGTTCGTCAAGCCGTATGTTTGTTTGTATATCCGTGCCTTTGAAAACACGACACAAACTTCTGTAAATTATCTTTTCAGCAAAAGACTTGCCCCCCTGTTCCAGGAGATCGGCATCAAAATCGCCTTGGATATTATTTAGATACTTTTCAATCATGGTGTGAATTCTGTCGGCACCATAAGTGTTCAAGTCAGCATAGCGCCAGCTTGAATTCTGCCATTTCAAGCTCTCGAAAATATCGGGGGGCAAATACTGCGAAAAACGGAATTCGACATTTAAATTTGACGGAATAATAGTGAAGTTCAAAAGAAATGGTTCTTTTTTATTGACCATTCCTACATACCAACAGGTATTGGCTACGCCCTGTCCTTTGTACTGGACCTCCCAGACCTTAAACCTTGCTAAACGAAACAGAAGTTTTTCAGACTCGATAGCCCACGGCTGTAGCCTCCTGTCATTGATATAAGATGTTAGTGGTTTTTCCTCTTGGTCTGGGTACAGATGTTTTGCCATGTCTATCTCCTAAGCCTAACGGCAATTATTATACTGAATCGGCTTATTCCTTCGATTTATGTTTAACGATACTATATTTTAACCAAAAAAACAAATAATTTCTGAAGGATAATCTCCTTGACTGCCGTAAATGGTTTGTAATATCATATTAGGGCAGGATAGGGGTCAAATCTTTATTCTTGATAAAAGATTTGTTTTGGTGTTATCGGCACTTGGCGGAATGGTCTTGGAATGGTCTTGGGGTCACATCTTGACTTGTGATTTAATAGTCACAAATCAAGATGTGACCCCGTTTTTCTCGTCTTTCTTGGAAGAACCGAAAGGGTTTCCTTGCACGGCTTAGACTTTGCGCAAGGGCATTCACTTCGTTAGTTCTGTAATATGCCCGGCACAACCGAAATCAACGGCGCGTTTCCTCCACCGCTGAAGAGCTTTGTAGGCCCAACCTATGCTAAGTTTTGTAGGTCGGCTAAATCCTGTAGCCTTCCTGAAACTTTCTTGGTTTTCTTGAGGTTTTCCAAGTCAATGAAATTCACAATGAGATCGTTAATTCCCACGTGAATCCGCGATGCATAACAGGTCTCGAAATCTACGCCCGGCGGTGTTGTAATCAGGTCAATTCGGCTTGGAGGATATCCGAGTTGAATAATTTGCTCCGGGACGAGGAAATCAGCAGCTTGTAAATTCAATGAGCCAAACCCAAATTGGGCTAAGGCTTTAACCACGTTTGCCGCATTCTCCGGGGTCATGTCAATCCAAATGTCAATGTCTTTGGTGTAGCGTGGATATCCATGCAATGCAACTGCATAAGCACCGATTACCAGATACCGGACGTGGTTATCGTTTAACGATTGTACAAACTCTTTGAAGTCTTGGTTCAGCACCGTATCTCCATTGATGAAATTCCTGTCGGATTTGTTCCAGCGCCGCAAGACGAAGTTGATAGGTTTGCGTCTGCCAGTAAGCAAAATCCCCCTTTTGCTCCCGGATACGTACTTTGGTATATACTTTCTGAATAGTTCGTTCCATTTTCATAGAGATTGTCACATCGGTTGAGCCTGACACGGAGATGAGATGAATCCCGGCTGTAGGCCGGGGATTTCTGCTCGAGCGACCTTGTTCTCGTTTCGCTAATCAGCACGCGACGGGAACAAGGTATTTTATGTTATTGCATTACCAGTTAAAATTTATATCCTTAATATGACTGTATGTCAACATATCTTCGGAATTTTGCCTGAAACTCCCTGACAAACGACATTTCCCTGCGTCAAAAAAATAAGAATAACACTGCGGTGAACATGATGCTCGCGGTTTGTGATGTTTTCGTGCTCCGCTGATCAGGCGCGGTATATCAAAGAAAGAAAGTGGTCAAATTCTCAAATCCTAAGTGTCCTAAAAGGATTGCTTTGTTTTACTCGCAATGACTTACCTTACCGCTGATCGGGGGTACATTTTTCTTTGGCAAAATAATGGATATATCCCCGGGCACACATAGGGATATGATGATTCATGATCCATTCCTTTACGTCTTCCCGACCTTTTAACCACGACAATTTTTGGGCAGTCTGACTTTTTAACCTCTCGGTAATGGTATCAAAAGGAATTACCTGATGGAGTGCATTTCCCACGATTTCCTTCCAGGAGGCAAGAGTGTTCATAGCGCACTCCAGAGTTTCATCCACTGCTTTTGTGCCGGAATAATGGGCAAAAAAAAGCGCAGTGGGTTTGAGGGCCTGTAACCGCCGAATGGTTTCGATGTTCCGGTCAGGATCAAAATCCGGAGGAGGTGTCGTGGGAATAAGGACAGGACCATAAGGTAGATAGATTCCCGCTTCGTCCCCGGTAAAAAGACTGCCGGTATCGGAATCATATAGGCAAATCTCATGTTTCGCGTGTCCTGGGGTTGCTAAGATCCGGAGCTTCCGGCCATTTCCCAACTCTATGGTATCCCCGTCATCCACCGTAACAATTCTCTCTTTTGGGACCGCAGCAAACTTCCCATACCACTCATCAATCATGGTACCGAAAACTTTTTGGGCACTCCCAGTTAAGCGGGAAGGGTCAATGAGGTGCTGATAACCTTTATGGTGAACATAGACCTTTGCCCGGGGCATATGTTTCACCAGTTCTCCTGCGCCCGAAGCATGGTCAAAATGGATATGAGAAAGGATTATCCTGGAAACATCGTTAGGACGAAAGCCCAGGGATCGAATAGCATCTAACACCAAAGGAGCCGATTTGGGAGAGCCGCTATCAATCAGGGTGAGGGTATCATTTACCAAAAGGTAAACCGAGGTGAACTCCCGGATCCCAAAAACCATTGGGTCAATGACATAGGTGTTGTCTGCGACCTTGTAATAGTGCATGTGATCTGAGCCTTCTTACTTAATGTAATATGTTTTCAAGAACCCTCCTCACCTTCCGGGGATCGTGCCGGATTGTATCCAGTTTGTGGAGGGTTCTTTTTCCTTCCCAGTGTCCCTCAATAAGGTCTGCAACGATGGGGACACATCCCATTGCTTTGATTTTCTCTACTTCATCAGGAGTGGGTACTATAGGAAAGACCTTATCATGTCCATAAATTTTCTCGACCTCCCGTCGAGGTCTTGTACTATTAATCAAGGCGTAGTCAGGGGGATTGTTGTCCAGATAATAGATTACTACCTTCACATGATCTAAAACTGTCAACCCATCGGTTTGGCCGGGAGTAGTGGTGGTGTTACAGCAATAAATTTTTTTTGCTTTGGTTTTTTGCAATGCATCTGGAAGGCCAGGTACTACCAGACAGGCAATAATACTGGTGTAGAGACAACCTGGGCCGATGACAATGAGATCAGCCTCCGTGATCGCCTCAGACACACCTTCTCCTAACCGGACAGCATTGTCTTTTAGAAAAAGCTTCTGAATGGGAGGCTTCCCTATTTGTCGCACTTCCTCCTCTCCCCGAACCTCCCTTCCATCATCCAAAAGAGCTTTTAGGTGCGTATTGGCGGTAGTTACCGGGAGAACCTTGCCTTTAATCCCTAACAGTTCCCCAGCAACTTTTATTGCCCCGGAAAAACTTCCCAGCATATCAGTGAGAGCAGCAAGAAGCAGGTTTCCCAAAGCCAGGTTCGATAATTCGGGAAAATGTTCTGGTTTTAAGCGATATTCAAACAGTCTCCTCAATAGTGCCCGGTTCCCTTTATCATTTCCCATAGCCGATAACACTGCCCGCACATCTCCCGGAGCAGGTATGGAGAATTTTTTTCTAACTATTCCCGTGCTGCTCCCGGTATCAGTAGTTGAAACAATGGCAGTGATGTGTTCTGGCTGATCCTTAAAAGCATTGATGAGAAGAGAGGCGGCCGATATACTCCCGATGCTCACTACCTTAGGGTTTAGCTTAGTATTCATTTTTCACTTCTTATGATGTTCGGCTTTTCCCAAACCAATCAATTTGACGGCAGATCCCCATGATCAAACTGACTTCATTGGCTTGCAGTCCAATTCGAGAAAAAAACCGGCGGACGTTCATCATCCAGTGGTCAGGATTTTCAGGCTGTATAAAACTGATCTTGACGAGAATTTCCTTGACCCTCTCATACATAAGCTCCAGTTCCTGGGAGGTGGCAAGGGGAGGACATACTTTTTCAAACGGCCCTATCCTGGCCAAAAAGATTTCGTAACTCATGATCATCACTGCCTGGGCCAGATTAAGGGAAGAGAATTTGGCAGTGGGGATTTTCACCAACTGGTGGCAGAGACGAATTTCCTGATTGGTCAACCCCTTATCCTCTGATCCAAACACCAGCGCGATTTGATTTTGAGGAGCGATTTGAATAAGTGAAGTTGCTACTTCCCGAGGAGTAAGAACCGGTCTCCTCCCTCTTCCGGTTCGGGCAGTGGTGCCAACAATATAGGTGAAGCCTGAAAGTGCCTCCTTAAGATCCGCAAACACCTTCATTCTCTTTATCAAGTAAGCGGCCTTATGAGTGGCCATTTTTAGGATTCTTTCCGGGTCAAGATTTTCCGGGTTCACAACAATGAGCCCACCAATTCCCATGTTGGAGGCAGCCCGGGCGGCAGCACCGATGTTTTCGGGGATCATCGGATGGTTAAGTACAATCACAAAGTTCTCAAGCAGAGGACTTCGCGTCATTTTTTCACCTTCTCCTTAACCCTTCGACAAAAATAGCGCCATAGTTTCCCTCCGTTGAAATAGACATGCAAAACAGTAAAGCATAGGGTAAGATAAGCGAAGTAACGATGGGGGATAAATTTACGGAGGTCAAATTGGGCTTGAATGTAACCGAGTATTCCAGTAATAACTATCGCTACTAAAAGCAGGAGGCTGATGGCATAATTCACATCCTCACGTTTCACAAGGTACCCACTGCGTGCAAATAAATCACCGCTTCTTTCCGGCCATCAATACCTATGAGTTGATTGACTTTATCATCTAAAAAGGCGCCAACGCTCACTGATGCCAATCCTAAAGACACTGCCTGGAGGTAAATATTCTGGCTGATATGACCGGCTTCCATGTAGATGTAGCGAAATCCCCGTTCACCGTATTTATGACGGGTGCGGTCAAAAATGGCGGAGAGGACAAAGGTTACATTAGCCTCCCCAAGCATATCCTGTTTTAATCCGGCATCAGTGATCTGATTCCGGTAATCACCTGCATTTAACATTTCTAACGCATGCTCCTGAACATTATAGTGGTAAATCCCGGGAGACAAACCTTCTACTTTGTTCACCACTGCATACACTTCAATGGGAAACAATGCCCCGGCTGATGGCGCCGAGCGTATGAGGTGCCCGTAAATTGTCCCGGTCACTCCCTGGGCAGCAAAAAGTATTTGCGATAACTGAGCGAGGCTGAGTGCCTTTCGGGAATAATTCCGCACCGAGCGTCGTTTTTCAATAGCCTCTTCCAGCGGCATTCCTCGATAGTCCGGCTTTGGCAGCGTTATCTTCTTCACCCCTGAATACTCCTTATACTGAGGTGGTTTTTCGGGCTTGGGAAAAAACAAATCTCCCACCACTCCGCGCCAGGTAAGCGAAGTCTTCTCGTGAAAGCGTTCACCAATGCTAAGGTTCTTCGCCTCATCCTGAGCCCAACTTAATATACCATAACTTAAAAGTAAACTAACCAGTAAAAACTTTTTATACCAGGTGCCCATAACTAAATGTTATCTCTCGGATTAAACCTAATTCTTTTTGGTATTTTCTTTACCACATTGGGGATCTTCTTTCCGGCACGCACTACACCTCACATCACTGCACCTTTGGCAGGAAAAACAGTCCGGGCAATTATGCTTCTTTTCACTTCCCAGCTTTTCTTCAGGCACATAAACCCACCCTTTAACGCCTGGCATTTTAATAAACGCCATACCAGTACCCTTAGACATAATAGAAGGTTGTTTCATAAAGTGTAGGGCAAACCATCTGAACTTTCAAGGAATTTTTGGGATAGTAAAAGCTTCCAGTTCCTGTATGCCTCCCTAGTCTAAAGGGCCTTGTTTTTCATCCTGGACCTAAACCAGAGAATCAGCGCGAAGGCCCCAACCACAATGGCGATGGAGACAATGGACTCGAGCGCATTGATATGTCCCGCCAAGCCCTGATAGCTATCGCGGGTTAAGTACCCCAGGTAGCCGAGCACCAGGCAGCGGGGGATGGATCCGGCAAAAGTCCAAACTGTAAAAGGAAGGAGAGGTAAGCGAAGGACACCCACCGCAGCCGAAATCAGCGACAAAGGCACAATAGGGAGGGCTCGTAATAAAAAAATCATCATGTTGACCCGGCCCTCCAATTTCTTTTCCATCCAGAGAATATCTTCCCATGAAAAACCAAGAAACCGGTTGCAGCGATCAATAATGGGTTTCCCTCCCCAAAAGGCGATCCCAAAGGCAAAGTAAGCTCCCAATGTGGAAGCCACGGCACCCGGGGCAACGATTTTGGTCACAATTTGAATAAAAACCCCATGAGCAGGCAAACCAGCATCAATGAGCAGGGCCCCTGCACCCATGATGATTAAGGGCGAAGGAATCGGGACAATGATGGATTCGATAATGACGCCAATGAAAACCGTAGCCATACCATGATCCTGCATGAGGCCCATGATCCATCTGGTGAGTTCTCCAATCATGGTTAATCACCAAAATAAACTCTTCGAAAGTGAGAAGAACTGGAAGCCAAGCTATTCTCAATTTCAAAATGTTAATAATTTATCTGCAGAAACAAATCGCCTTGAGGGCTTTCATTGCCCTTTTGCTTGCCTTTTCCCTTAAGCCTCAAATAGGTTCCCGGATTCAATCCCGGAGGAATTTTTACCAGGAGCTTCTCGGTTTTTGTTCCGCGTCTAATGGCAATCTGCTTTTCAGTTCCGGTAGCCGCTTCCTCCGGGGTAATGGATAAACTGTAATAGAGATCAGTGTCCCGGTTTTCTTTTGGGAGGGGAAAAGCTTTTTTAAGAAGGAATCTCCCAAACTTTTCGCCCAGTTTGCCCAAGAAGCTCTTTTTCAGGACGGGCTTTGTCTCGGTAGTAAGAACTTCCCGATTATCTACCCGATAAAACCTGCGGTTAAACTTGCCCGGCCCAAAAAAGAATACTCCTCCAAAGACCACTCCCCTCCCTCCAAAGAATACCTGGTCAAAAAACCGTTGATCAAACCTGAAACCGTAGCGACTGAATTCTTGTGCTAATTCCTGGAAAATGTCACTCGCCCTTGGGTTGTTAAAAATGTCCCGGAAAATATCTTCCTGGGTATATCCAAAATCCCTTCCAGCATAGCCCCGGTCATACCCATAATCCCGTAATTGGTCGTATTGCCTCCGTTTTTCCTTATCTATCAGCACGCCGTACGCTTCACTGATTTCCTTGAATTTTTCTTCCGCGTGAGGATCATTTGGATTCCGGTCTGGATGATATTTGAGGGCAAGCTTCCTATAAGTGCTCTTGATCTCATCCTCAGTGGCATCGCGGGAAGCCCCTAAAATCTTGTAATAATCTTTTTGGTAAAAATCTTTGCGGCTCATATGGTTTGACATTGACTGGTGAGTTCAGTTAACTGATTTATTTATTATAATAAACCATCGCCAGCCTGCAAGGCAAAAGCTTTATTCTAAAAAAATAATTTACTTTCACTGAAAATACGTTATAATTTTAATAAGTTTTCAGCCACCTTTTCAATGGAGTGTACCATGAAAAAGCTTTCAGCGCTGTTTTTGGTTTTTCTGCTTATCGGATGTGCTTCCTCAATCGAGCAAATGAGAACCAAAAACCGGGAAAACTTGCTTCGCTTATCCCTCGGGATGAGCAAGTTTGACGTTCTGCAAATCATGGGAACGGAAACCTTTAAAGGTATAAATAACCCCTACCGTGTCGAAACTCCCAAAGGTGAGGATGGCGAACTCTATGAGGTCTTGTTTTATAATACGGAAACGAAAAACAAGGACGGAGTCATTGCTGAGAATGAGCTGATTCCTATCGTATTTGAGGATAATAAATTAATCGGCTGGGGATGGGCGTTTTTAAGTGAGATCGTCCCCAATTACCAGTACCAGATAGATGTTCATTAACGCCAAGGTATTCCTATGAAAATGAGAGGAAACTAAACCTTGAAGAAGCAAACGGGGCTCAAGGCAACAAACGTAATTCTCTTTATCCTCGCACTATGTCAAGTTACAACCGGGTTAGCCCATGAACTTTTTGATGAGGAACTATTTGAAAAAATTCACCCTCCTATTGGCCTGTTACTGGCGATAGCGGTCACTGTTCATGTAATACTTAACTGGGGATGGATTAAAACTGCCTATTTTAAAAAACCGTGAAAATAAATTTCTATACCAACAACAACTTACAGCCAAACAAGTAGCCTTCCTATAAAAGCAGTAGTATTCCTTGCCATACAAAAGAAACAAAAATCCTTTTGAGTTACTCTCATTTCTTTTGGCTCTCTGTACTACCATTCTTGCCTTTGGATTGGAAGAACCCGGTGACTTTCAAGGAATAACGTGGGGGGCAAACATTGACACCATCTCAGGAATGAAAAAAGTCTCGACACAGGAACACATTGATATTTATATAAAAGAACATGATCTCTTAGAAATTGGGGGCGTAAATGTTAAAACT
>JAZDOO010000147.1:0-4498 GCA_043798555.1 Pseudomonadota bacterium
GATATTCTTTCCTATGCTTCAGTAGCAAGCGTTTCCGGGGAAGCAGGTAGTTTTACCGTTCAAATCAAGCAGAAGCCGAGATTCGTTGAGCCGGATAAATGTACCGCCTGTGGAGAGTGCGCTAAGGTGTGTCCGGTAGAAGTTCCCAACGAATTTGATGCCCGGCTCATAAATCGGAAGGCGATTTATAAACGATACCCCCAGGCCATTCCCAATGCCTATGCCATAGACAAGGTGGGTATTTCTCCCTGTAAGGCTCACTGCCCGGCGGGCATCCATGTCCAGGGCTATGTGGCCCTTATCGCTCAGGGGAAATATAAAGAAGCGTTGGCCCTGATAAGAAAAAATAATCCCCTCCCCGCTGTTTGTGGAAGGGTCTGCACCCATCCCTGCGAAACGACCTGTACCCGAAACAAGGTGGATGATCCCATTGGAATTATGTTTCTGAAACGGTTTGTGTCAGACTGGGAGTATGCTCAGGATGAGATCGCGGTACCGGTACTGGAAAAAAAACGGGAGGAAAAAGTGGCAATTCTTGGCTCCGGGCCAGCCGGTCTTTCGGCTGCTTTTTATCTTGCCCTGGAGGGGTATCCGGTGACGATTTTTGAAGCAGCCTCAGAACCAGGAGGGATGATGATTTGGGGGATTCCCGACTATCGTCTTCCCCGTGAGATTCTTAAAAAAGATATTGACTACATTCAACAGTTGGGAGTGGAAATAAAAACCAATACTCCCATTGGGCCTAACCTCACCTTAGATGACCTTTTTGCCCAGGGTTTCAAAGCCATTTTTCTGGGGGTTGGGGCTCAGAAGAGTATGAAACTGGGAATAGAAGGGGAGGAGCTCCAAGGGGTTGTTCATGGCGTGGACTATTTAAGAACAATTAATGCCGGGAGCGATGTTTCCTTAGGTGATCGGATAGCAGTTATTGGTGGGGGGAATGTGGCTGTTGATGTGGTACGCACTGCCCTTCGAAAAGGCGCTAAAGATGTGTCCATTGTCTACCGCCGGAGCCGGGAGGAGATGCCGGCTCTGGAGGAAGAGGTTATTGATGCTGAAGAAGAAGGGATTACCATTCATTACCTCGTTGCTCCATCGCGAATCATTGGGAACAATGGAAAAGTGAGCGCCATCGAATGTATCCGCATGGAACTGGGAGAGCCTGATGCCAGCGGCCGACGCCGACCAATCCCCATTCCCGGCTCCGAATTTACCCTTACGGTAGATTCAGTGGTTCCTGCCATCGGGCAATCCATTGATCTATCGTTCCTCTCCGAGGGGAAGGAATGGGGTATTACCAAAAGAGGAACCTTGACTGTTGACCCGGTCACTTATGCTACCAACCTTCCTGGTATATTTGCAGGTGGGGATATGGTAACCGGGCCTGCAACCGTGGTGGAGGCAATTGGTGCAGGTCGGGAAGCAGCCATCTCCATGGCTCGTTATTTACAGGGAATTGATCTTTACGAAGGCCGAGGCAAAAAGCCTCCGGTGGTAGAGATAACTCCAGAGGAAGTGAAAAAGAATCAACGACGCAATCCTTCCAAAGCTGCTATTTCCGAAAGGGTTAAAGACTTCCGGGAAGTACAGCAGGGATTCACTGAAGAACAGGCGATAGCTGAGGCCAAACGTTGCCTTAACTGCGGGGTTTGCAGTGAGTGTCTCCAGTGTGTAGAGGCTTGTTTAGCTAAGGCAGTAAATCACGATATGGCCGAAAAACTTCTTACCCTTACCGTGGGCTCCATTGTGCTCGCTCCGGGTTTTGAGCTTACCGATCCTTCCATCCGGGAGGAGTATGGGTATAAGCATTATCCCAATGTGATTACCAGCGTGGAGTTTGAACGAATCCTTTCCGCCTCCGGGCCGTACCAGGGACATATACGTCGCCCCTCTGATTTGACCGAGCCAAAGCGCATCGCCTGGATTCAATGTGTTGGTTCCCGGGATACCTCTTGCGGTAAGGAATACTGTTCTTCAGTGTGCTGTATGTACGCCACCAAAGAAGCTATCATTGCCCGGGAGCATGATCCCGAGGTAAAACCCACCATTTTCTATATGGATATTAGAGCTTATGGCAAGGGATTTGACCAGTACTATGAAAGGGCACGGGATGATTATGGAGTTCGCTACATTCGTTGTCAGATTTCCAAGGTTGTAGAAAAACCCAAAAGCAAAAACCTTTTGATTGCCTACATTGATGAAGCCGGAAAAGTAGTAGAGGAGGAGTTCGACCTGGTGGTGCTCTCTTTAGGAATTTCTTCTTCGGAAAATTCCCGTACCTTAGCTCAAAAGCTCGACGTTGGATTAAATCGCCATGGGTTCTGTGACACTGACGCGCTTAACCCGATGAAAACATCCCGCCCGGGGATTTATGTGTGCGGAGCTTTTCAGTCACCAAAAGATATACCAGAGACAGTTTCTCAAGCCAGTGGAGCCGCAGCGTTTGCCTCCGAGAATATTTCTCAGGCACGAGGGACGCTGGTAACTCAAAAAGAATTACCTCCCGAACTGGACATCGGCAACCAGGAGCCCAGAATCGGAGTTTTTATCTGCCACTGTGGAATCAATATCAGTGGCGTAGTGAATGTTCCGGCCGTGAAAGAATATGTTCGGACCCTCCCCAGTGTGGTGTATGTAGATGAAAATCTTTATACCTGTGCTCAGGATACTCAGGCCAAACTGAGGGAAATAATTCAGGAAAACAAGCTCAACCGGATTGTGGTTGCCTCCTGTTCACCGAGAACTCATGAACCCCTTTTTCAAGAAACCATCAGGGAAGCAGGCCTCAATAAATACCTTTTCGAAATGGCTAATATCCGGGACCAGTGTTCCTGGGTTCACATGGATAAAAAGGAAGAAGCTACTGAGAAAGCCAAAGTCCTGGTGCGCATGGCAGTGGCCAAAGCCAGGTTGGCAGAACCACTGAAAGAGCAAGCCCTCGCCATTAATAAAAGAGCTTTGGTGGTAGGAGGAGGGGCATCAGGAATGACCGCGGCACTGGGCCTTGGGAATCAGGGATTTGAGGTCGTTCTGGTAGAGAGGGAAAAAGAGCTCGGAGGAAGTTTGCGAAACCTCTACTACACTCTTCATGGCAATGATATTCCAAAATTCATGCAGGATCTGATTGAACGGGTCAAGAACTATCCTTCCATTCAGGTTATCCTTGATGGGGTGATTGTGGACTTCAGTGGGTTCAAGGGGAATTTTAAGACCGGAATTATGTCTGGTCCTGGAATGGCCTACCGGCAGATTGAGCACGGAGTGGCGATAATTGCTACGGGAGGTGAGGAATACAAACCGAAGGAATATCTCTATGGAGAAGATGACCGGGTTATGACCCAGCAGGAGCTGGAAGGGAAAATTGCCCGGAAGGAAATTGATCCCAAAGCCATATCGACCGTGGCAATGATTCAATGTGTTGGCTCGCGCATTCCCGAACGACCCTACTGCAGCCGAGTCTGCTGCAGCGCGGCAATAAAAAATGCTCTCAAGATAAAGGAACGCAATCCCGAGGCTAATGTATTCATTCTTTATCGCGATATCCGAACCTACGGACTTTTGGAAGAGTATTATACCAAAGCGCGAAAGGCCGGAATCATTTTTGTCCGTTATGATTTAGACCATAAACCAGACGTATCTCTGGAAAAAGAAAAGCTCCGGGTTTCCGTGTACGATCCTGCCCTGGGAGAGACTATTGTTTTCCATCCTGATTTACTGGCCCTGGCAAGCGCCACTGTTCCCCGGGAAAATGAGGACTTGGCTACCTTAATGAAATTACCGCGCACCCCAGAGAACTTCTTTCTGGAGGCCCATATGAAATTGAGGCCAGTGGATTTTGCCACTGAGGGAATCTTTTTATGCGGGCTGGCACACTCGCCCAAACCGCTTGATGAAAGTATTTCCCAAGCTGCAGCGGCAGTTTCAAGAGCCTGTACTCTCCTTGCCCATGATACCATTACGGTGGGAGGAATAGTGGCAAATGTGGTGGGCGAGAAGTGCGCAGCCTGTCTTACCTGTGTTCGGGTTTGTCCTTATAGTGTACCCTTTATTAACCAGGAAGGAGTTGCACAAATTGATGCCGCCCGGTGTCAGGGCTGTGGAAGCTGTGCGGCTGAATGCCCGGGAAAAGCGATCCAGCTTTACCATTTTAAGGATGACCAGATTATGGCTAAATCCATGGCTCTCAGTGAGGAGAAAGCAGCATGACAACTGAATTTCAGCCCGAGATTGTGGCCTTCTGCTGCCGATACTGAGCATATTCAGCAGCGGACCTGGCAGGTTCCATGAGGCTTTCCTACCCCCCCAACATCAAAATCGTTCAGGTTCCCTGTACCGGTAAGGTGGATGTCCTGTACCTCCTGAAATCTTTCCAGCGAGGAGCCGATGGGGTCTACGTGGCGGGATGTATGGAAGGTGACTGCCACTATCTCACCGGGAATCTTCGGGCCCGAAAGCGGGTGGAGTACACCAAAAAAATTCTGGATGAAATTGGCATTGG
>JAZDOO010000155.1:0-2480 GCA_043798555.1 Pseudomonadota bacterium
CCGCAGGTCCGTTGCCTTTCCCCAAGACGTGGGTCCGGCCTATACCATTTCCCGCAGATTCTGCAGGGTCGTTTTCGATTCCTGTTCGTTGGCCTCATCATTCCTCCCCTGATAGTTACATATCAGGAAGGCATGATAGGATCTCACAGGGCAACTTGAAAATCTATAGCTGGGGTTGAGCAGATACTCTTGAGGTGGGGATTAATAACGATCAGGTGGGTCAGTTTATCGGTGGTAGGTGGGTCAATTATTTATCGGTGGTGACAATGATCAGCGTTCATGCCGATGCTTCGCTCAATCGGATCGTGGCCAAGACTGGGATGAAGAAGCAGGAGGCTATCGAAAGGGCGGTGCTTGAGTTGGCAGAAGCGTTACAGTGTAACTTCTGATCTTATCGGCCTTGCCGATCCATTGCCGCAGGCCACTTGTACCGCCAGCCGGAATTGCTGCCCGCCGGAGGCCTTGCGTACCGGCTGGCGGCTTCGTTGTCCTTGCGGCGTCCGACTGTAGCGGGGAAGTGCCACCAGGTTGGTGACACGTCCGGACTAGGGAACAGCAGGCGGGCGACGCCACTTTAAGCGGGCGATAGCGTAACCCCAAAGCTCGAACTGGTAGGGCTCCCGGCAGTTCACGGGGGCACTGCCGGGGATGGGAAGATAGCATATATAAATATACATGTTTATATATTTATACTAAATATCTACTCAATTATACGAGACATAATGTTTTCATGATGGGATTAAGAAGAATCAGGCCTTCATCCGTTACTCTGTAACGCACACTTGCCGCACATCACCCGCTCAAATCCACCCAGGAAACCCCATGGCAAGTAGCAACGTAAAACGCCGGTACCGGTATCGTGCCTTGCTCGTTAGGTTTTCCACTTCGTGGAAGTTGATATATAACAACGATGCCATGACTGCTGCTTTATTTTTGCAAAAGAGAGCAGATATCACTTAATTCTTTCAGAAATAAATTCTTGATTATTAAACTTAACTATTCTGTTTTTTTCATTTATTGAGACTATTTCATATTTTAGAGGGCTATTGTTTTTTGAAGTATCTCTCCAAGGTTCATTTTTTGCATTTCTTCGCAAGCCTGTTTCCTGCACAATCAAGTAATTTCCCTCGATATGCCAATTAAATCGACGTTCTTCGTAAAGACCAGTTGACAGGCTAGTACCATCTGAAAAAAAGGTACTTGTTGTGTCGTTTCTTCGCCAAGTACCTACCATTAAACTCTGTGCTTTTAAAAGCATCTCTTTATATTCTGCTTTCTTTTTGTCAGCTGCTATATTTTTTTGTTCTTGTTGAACATGATAGTTTTTTTCGTTTTCGCTTCCTCTCACAATTACTTTTTCTCCCTTAAATTCATCCCTTTGATCACCGAGGCTCCTAAGAGGATTCCCGTCCATTGACCAATTGTGGCTCCATTTCCCTTGATAAACGACCGAGGTAACTTTCCCATACACATCAACCTCCGTCCCAATATCATTTTGGATAATGATGAATTTAAAGCCATTTTCATCTTTGTCGTGTTTATAAAAGGGTACCTTTGTTGCGAGGACAGCTTTATAACGGCCAATCCATTTGGGGTCTACTTTATTGCCCAAATTTTCAGATACTTCTATATCAAATTTTTTTAGTTGGAAGCTGTCTGGGAGTCTATTTCTAAAAGCCAATTCTAGCTCATTTAGGTTCGGCTCTTTTTCTCCAAAAGAAGCCCCTGTGAGCAGGGAAACACAAAGAACCACAAAAATTAATGAAATTATTCTCATGTTATCAATGACCTTTGAAAAGTTTTAAAATACTTATTGGTTTAAGCCTGCTAACCCGGTTGACACAGGATGTGCTTAGTGGCTTAGTCCACACTTTTTTCTAGTTAGTTGATTGTAAAAACGAAGTCAAGAAACGATTTTTAATATGTGTGTAAAGGGAAAATGAGGATAAAACCAACGAAAATACAGGTTGTAGCTTTTAGTGCAACATGAGCTCCAAATTAGCGGTCCACCCGGCCTGCGGCCGGGGTTTATCATAAAGAAACTTGGTTGAGAATTCGAAGTCGATTATTATGAAAAGCGGCAACCGGAACGAGGAGGCCGTATCGCCATTGGTGCTCTGTGCCCGTAAATTAGGAATAACCCCAATGATGGTGCAACCACGTGCCGTTTATAGAATATTCAACATCTTACTGTTCTGCTACCAAAACCATTTTTGGGGAATTCTAGTGGAAAAACTCCTTATTGAACCTCTCTTTGACTTCGAAATACTTTAGAAATTGACTTAAGTTGTTATTCAAACAGACAGCTGGCCCCTCATTTTACGAATGTTGGGATTACCCCCACGGTGAATTTATGCTAACCCTCAACCCACTTGAGAACGATGAGTGTTTGCAGATATTTTCAGATAATCGAAAACCATGCGTGGAGAAAAACTGAGCTGCCGCATTTTTTGGGCTACACTCCGCACACCCTTGCTTTT
>JAZDOO010000167.1:0-5691 GCA_043798555.1 Pseudomonadota bacterium
TTCAAACAGCGCTTCGCCTCCCTCCCCGCATCCTCTTCGCTCAAGGTACCCACAATTTCCTTAAAGTTCTTCCTTCGCTCCGCTGCCGATAGTTTGGGTGGCACTGCACGCAGGGAATTCTCCGCTAAAATTCTATCCGAAGGATCAGCAAACATAGAGGGCCGTTCAATCTTTATAAACTCGCTATACTTTTCTTCCCTTAGCAAACTCCTTCCCTGGATAAACCGATCGATTGATTCAGCAGCTGTCTTTCCTGCACACACCGCATCCACAACATTTTTAGGCCTTGTGACCACATCACCGCCGGCAAAAACACCCGATAAACTGGTCTCCAACGTCTGAGGATCTACATCAATAGTTCCTTCGGGAGTCGTCTTAATTTTCGGTTCTTTCTCCAGGAAGGTGAGGTCGGAAGTTTGGCCAATCGCAAGAATTACCGTATCAGCATCAAAGGAGCTGACGATCTTCTCATTAAATTGCGGACGCCAATTACCTGCCTCATCATATACAGAAGTGCACTGGATAAAGTCGACTCCCATCACGTTACCGTCTCCCTTGATGCGCTTTGGCCCCAGGGAGCAACTCAACTGAACCCCTTCTTCCACCGCATCGTTAAGCTCATCTCGATAGGCAGGCATCTCTTCACGAGATTCCAGACAAACCAGTCGCACTTCCTCAGCGCCCAGGCGAACAGCGGTCATGGCTGCAGCAACCGCTACATTTCCTCCTCCGATAACGAGCACGCATTTACCTACTTTAACTGGTTTTCCCAGATTGACATCTCGGAGAAAATCAAGCCCAGGGAAAACACCGGCAAGATTCACTCCCTCAATGTCAAGCCGTGCGCTTACCGGAGCCCCGAGAGCAAGAAAAACAGCTTTATAGCTTTGATTAAAAAGATCAGTAATGGAAAAGTTCTTGCCCAAGGTAAGGCCGGTTTTGATTTCAACTCCCGCACTCTCAATATAGGCAATATCGGCATCAAGATACTCCTTCGGAAGCTTGAATTTCGGAATCCCGACGGCAAGCATCCCCCCCTTCACCGGAAGCTTCTCAAAAATGGTGGGCTCGTACCCTCGCTGCGCTAAATAAAAACCGCACGTTAACCCTGCCGGCCCGGAGCCAATGATTGCCACCTTCCCCCTTCCGCCTTCTTTGACCAGCGGTTCTGCCTTGACCATAAGATTATGTTTTACCCCGTAATCGCTAATAAACCGTTTAAGACTCATAATGGCTAACGGTTCTCCATCCTCCCCGCGGCATATTGTTTCGCAGGGATGCTGGCATACCCGGCTGAGTATGCCGGCAAGAGGGTTGTCCTTTTTTACTACTGCCAGTGCTTCCTCAAATTTTCTCTGCGCTATGAGAGAAAAGAAAGTCGGGTTATCCTGGCCGATGGGGCAGGTCATTACGCAATCTCCCGGAAAAAACTTTACGCAGGTGGATGATTCCTTTGCAACTTTGGTTAAGCATAAATTGCACAGGCGGTAGGTGGAGACGCACCGGGCCTGCCTTAAATCCCCGGCCTTGACTCGATTGGCAAAGTCCGGTTCAGACAGCCACGGCCGGGCCAGTGAAACCAGGTCAAGCCCCTCATGTAGAAGATCTTCCATCACCTGAGGCGTTCTTACCCCTCCACAGCCCGCTAAAAGGGTATTGGTTCCTTTCACCGCCTCTCTAAACTGAGGGATTGCGTCTCTAAAATAAAACTCTTTCTCCCCTGCCTTCTTTCTGAGTTCTTCCCGCAACTCGGTCATAAACCCCATCCCCCCGCTCATCTCAATAAAATCAAAGCCCGCCTCCGCAAACTTCCTCGCATACTGGGCTGTGTCATCCACCCAGTTCCCTCCTGCCAGGTAATCGGCGGTATTCATCTTAATTCCTACGGGAAAATCATCACCCACTCTCTCTCGGACCGCTTTATAGATCTCCAGGGGGAATCTTACCCTGTTTTCTGCAGATCCACCCCACTTATCCGTTCGGTGATTAACAGCGGGAGAAAGAAACTGGGCGATGAGGTACCCATGCCCACCATGGAGCTGAACTCCGTCAAAACCGGCCCGTTTCAGTAAAAGGGCACTTTCAGCAAAGGCTTCGAGGATCTCAGTGATATCCTTTTCAGTGATAACATCCAGACCTAAACCGGTGTCTCGTTGGCCGTAAG
This sequence comes from Pseudomonadota bacterium, assembly GCA_043798555.1. GTDB lineage: Bacteria > Desulfobacterota > WTBG01 > JAGOGO01 > JAGOGO01 > JAZDOO01. Next base: position 2,165 of record JAZDOO010000167.1, read on the forward strand.
AGTATCCCCAGTCATGCGCTCCGCCAGAATGGATCTGCGGCATTACCACAACCCCACCCCCATGGGCATGGATGGTATCAGCTAATTTCTTCAGCCCCGGAAGTCGTTCTTCTCCATACGCGGAAATCTGAGCCCGAAAAAGCTTGCCGCGCGGATGCACGGCCATGGCCTCGGTTATGAGAAGCCCAACCCCTCCCTCGGCAACCTTCTTATACCAATTGAGATTGTCTGAGGTAATAAATCCATCAGGATCGGACATTGCTACTACCATAGCTGATCTCATGAACCGATTCTTAATCCTAAGCCCCTTCAACTCTATCGGAGTGAAAAGCTTCCAATGTACATAATCCATATCAAATCTCCTCTAATGTGAAACCTTTTATTGTTTTTAAATGCAAATTACCTGCGGAGTATTTTGTTTAACTAAACAGGTCATTTATAAAACGAGTACTTAATTCAGCGTCCACATACTCTTTTCTGTTAAAAATTATTTGAGTTGTTAAAATGGTGGTATCGATGCCATCTACATAAAATTGAGAAAGGGCATCCTTCATCCTCTCGATTGCCTCCCTTCTTGATGCGCCCCATACGATGATTTTGGCCAATAAGGGATCATAGTAAGGCGTAATCTGAATGCCTTCCTCAAGCGCATGATCAATTCTTACGTAAGTGCTTAAAGTAGGTAAGCGAAGCTTTGTTATGGTCCCCGGCGATGGAACAAAAGTAGTTGGGTTCTCGGCATAAATTCTCGCCTCGATGGCGTGGCCATTAACATTAAGTTTAATATTAATATCCTCTTGTCTCATTTCAAGCTTGTCACCTGCTGCTATTGTTAATTGATTCTTCACAATGTCTATATCGGTCACAAATTCTGTTACCCCGTGTTCAACCTGTAATCTCGCATTAATTTCCATAAAATAAAAATCTCCCGTTTGCGATCTGAGGAATTCGATAGTACCTGCGTTCTGGTAACCTAAAGCCTGGGCTATCTTGATTGCCCATTGGGAGATCTTCTCCCTCTCGGTTTTATCAATTTTGGGTGCCGGCGATTCTTCGATGATTTTTTGATACCTTCTCTGGATCGAGCATTCCCGCTCCCCAAGACTAATGTAGTTCCCATGATGATCAGCAAGAAACTGGACTTCTATATGTCGCGGCCTTTCTACGAACTGCTCCACATAGCAATCAGGGGAATTAAACGCCAAGTGTCCAACCCTTTTTGCCTTTTCATACACCTCCTCAAGTGTTTCATTATTCACGATTACTTCAATACCCTTACCTCCACCTCCTCGATCCAGTTTAAGTAAGAGAGAACTACCAAATTCTTTAAAACACTGGCTTATTTCACCCACTTTTTTTACCGGTGCGACAGTTCCAGGTATATAGGGCACGCCCACACTGGAAGCTACCTGCCTGCAATAGCATTTTGATTCAATTTTTGACATAACATCAGGGGGGGGGCCGACCCAGATTATACCCTGGGAAGTAACCGCCTTAGCAAAACTGGCATTTTCCGCCAGAAAACCATACCCTGGATGGACAGCATCAGCTCCGGATTTTTTAACGGCAGTCATGATGGAATCAATATTAAGGTAGCTTTTTGGAGGGAGAGAGGACCCGATATGGTAGGCTTCATCAGCAGCTTTTACATGAGGAATCTCCCTATCAGCATCGGAATAAACCGCAACGGTTTTTATACCAAGATCTTTGCAGGCTCTCATGATCCTCAGGGCGATTTCGCCCCTATTGGCGATTAACAATTTATGAATGCCCATTTTCACTTAGGATGCTAAGTCTCTTTCGCATCGCCGTAAGCTAAAACAAACTTTAGTTTTTTTAGCCCTCAAACCTCTCCATCCGCTCTCCAAACCCGGTTTTAGATTATAAAATATAATGGTACAATGGAATGTTTCGAAAGTCAATACGAAGTTATTTCTTAAAAAATACGTAAATAATTTACGTATTAATTATCCTCTCCAACCCGTGCTGTGGGTAAGAGCAAGACCCGAGAGTACGCCCGTGAACGTTGGAGAATCACTTACGTATTCATCAGATAGATAAAAGGTACGATTGGAGATTTGCCTTATTGTTCTTTATTCCCAGTTTCCTTCTAATACGTCCCCGGTGACTTTCCACCGTTCTGGTGGATAAATCCATTACACTTGCTATCTCTTTGGTGCTTTTCCCTTCCTTGATAAGATATGCGACCTTGATTTCCGTAGGAGTGAGGTTTAAAAATTTGGAAGACAACTTGCTCGAAAACGGAGAAACAATGTTATTTAAATTTGACTCCAGAATATCGAGATAGGCCTTTTGTCTGGCAGTTAACCCGCTGTTCTTTAACTTTCCTAAATAGGGAAAAATCAGCTCTTTAACATTGGACAAAATCTTTTCCTCATTTTCTATCTTATCTCTTTCCCTTTCTTTCAGCAAAACTCTCAAAGCAGTGTTAACTTCCTGAAGGTTATTGGTCTTAATCTCCAATTCTTGCTCCGCCCTTTTGCGTTCGGTGATATCTCTTACCCAAGCCCACATTCCCATGGGTTTGCCTCTATGATCTTTCACGAGATAAGTTCTCAGTTCGATAGGAAAAATGGTGCCGTCTTTTCTTATATACTCTTTTTCATAGAGATCCGAATATCCATGCCTAAAGACTTGCTCTTCAAATATTTTTAATTCGGCAGCATGCCATTTACTTGAAGTTATTTCATTTATTTTTTTGTGAAGTAATTCCTTATCACTATACCCTAACATATCTTTGAAAGCGGAGTTAAATTCTATAATTTTGCCCGATGAATCCACCAGAGCATAACCATCCCGGCTCCCTTCATACAGATCACGATATTTTTTCTCTGACCGGGCGAGTTTTTCCTCCGCCCGCTTTCGTTCTTTTATCTCCAGCTTCAGTTGTTTATTTGATGCCAACAATGCTGCGGTACGCTCCTTTACTCGTTCCTCCAAGGCAGCGTACCGTTTTCTTAGCGCTTGTTCTCTCCGTTTGATTCCACTCTCCTGGAGTCCCTTATTCGTGCCTTTATGGACTTTGGGGTACTTTTTTCGTGAGGGCATACCGTAACTTAATCTTATCACCATGGATAGGGGCGAGGAAGGATAATTTTATATCTCTGCTATATCTCTGCGAGAGCTTTGCACAACTACCACAAAATTACAATTAGAGACGATTTACCTCTAACGGAACTGACCTGAGAGATTCCGAAAGCAGAGTTCGAAATCCAAAATTATCCATAGAGAAATCCTCGCTAAAAAACATGGCAAAATTTAAAATAAATATTTGATTTTAACTGACAATTCATCATTTTTCGGCCATATTTCCTCCATCAAATTATATTACTGAGGAGGGAAAAATGGGATACAAAAAGACCGAAAGAAATATGACTTTTGCTGAAGCGGATCTCAAAAGCTCTATGAAACACAACCGCTCCCTAAAAATGATGGAAAAGATCGATAAGATCATCAAGTGGCCCCAGATCGAAACTATCTTGATGAAACATTATACCATAGGAACC
>JAZDOO010000186.1:0-4607 GCA_043798555.1 Pseudomonadota bacterium
CATTTCTTCTTCTTTAAGGATATACCTTCATCGTTGACAAAAGGAAATGCTTTAGACAACTTCTCAATAGTTGGAATATCTTTCCGCACATGTATTCTGTCAGTATCTTTCCTACTAATGATTCCCCTGTTGCACCGCCATACTGCAAAGTCACTAAGTGACCTGTCAAAATAGGTACACAGCCCATTTCAAATGCATTCTTCTTTCTGCTTTCGATTTTATTCACATAATGCATCTATTCCGGATAATATTAATCTCTTATCTTTGGGACAAATTTCATCCTGATCCCGGATTATTCTTTAAAAGATAACGCATTTCGTGCATAAATCGGGTTAAGAATGCCCCGCAAATTAAGAATTTAAGTCCCTTTCATCACAATGGCCTAAGGATATTTTGAACCCATTACCGCACATATTCCACCATTATCCAAAATGGAAACTTTGTTGATTAAGGCCATTGAGCGCTTTTTTTAGATTTCTCTCGCCTGCACAATCGATAGAAGGCTTACCTCCTTTCATTTAAGTATGGAGAAAAGTCTCCATAGTTTTATAAATATTCAATCCCCATAGATGACATGATAGGCATGATGAGTCTCAATGGAGTCATCAATTATTTGATTTTTAACAAGCCCCTTGCTTACCCCTTATGGCTAAATAATCGTGTTTCATTGTCTTTAAAGTTCAGGACAATTGAATAATCCCTTTTTGATTCAATTCCTTAATCTTTTGTTCTGAATATCCCAGAATATTTTCAAGAATTTCCCGCGTATGCTCTCCTAACCCTGGGGGTCTTGAAAAAGATTTCTTCATCGGCGTCCTGCCCATTTTTATTGGATTTCCTATCTTCCTAATCTTCTCCTTTTTCAACGGTCCTTCCATCTCCGCACTTCGCCAAATTTTCTGAAATAAAAAGGATATCAAAACCTTCATTACTTCCTGTTCCTGTAGAAACCTACCCCCTTTGACAGAATATGTCAAATGATAATTTCAGTAAACCAATTATCCATCAATTATTCCCCCTGGACCATGTTCAATTAATTTTTTTTTCATCCCCCTCGTTTTCCCCTTAACACCTTAACACGGTCCTCTCCAAGTCAACAAACCAGAATAAAATGAATCCTTTTCTCCAGATGACCGGTGTTAATTACCGCCCTAAACACCTACTTAACACCCATAAACACCCTCCATACCTCTCAGATCTGACAGAAAAAGGGAACCAGAGTGGCCACGATAGAAAACCATTCCCGCACCGTGTTTAGGGGTGTTTACCAGTGTTTACCCCACCACTCAACACCCTCTGGCGAAGGGATCCCATTAAAAACATTCCAGATTCGATTGAGAATGGCGACGGTGTTAATGTGTTTAGGTGATTTCAGGGGGGGAGGCTAAAATAATTTGTCCAGGATAAGTTTTAAACTTTTAAGATTTTTCCCGGTCAAAGACCAAATCTGGCTATTCTTTTAAAAGTTTAAATTTCACCGATGGAATTTAACCACCCAAGCCGGTCAAAGCAATCTTGAAGGTGGAGAAGAACAGGGATGGTAAGACCGGGAAAGATCAATTTGTGTTTTGATTGTCCCCGTTCCAGGATTCTGGCCAATGAGCAATACATGGATGAGTTTGGAGAGGTCATGAAGATTTAGAAAAAGGGTTGGTCAATTATTCTGGAAAAGGGGCACTTTGAATTGTGATAGACAGGCTTTACCCGGCAGATAGCATCACATTATCTCCGAACCTCGTTTTCACCTACTATTGTTGAGTCAAGGGATGTTTTGGGGATTGAAGATTACCGAAAGGATTCAGCCGGGCCCAGTTCTTCCGGTATTCCTTCGAACTTTTATCGGCTTCCATGATGCAGGGGACCCCGTCGTCTTCGGTTTCTTTTCGCTTTCCCCGGGAAATCCCGCGAAACGCGGGACTGTAATGTCCATAGCGTACTTCCGCCATCGGCGGGACCAGCCACTCCAGAGCCTGCCCCGTACTTGATACGGGAGCATCAAAGACCTTTTCCTCGGTTCCGTCTCTCGCCCGGTAAACAACCTTTGAGGGTTCTGCGAGATACTTCCCCTTCCTCGGCGGGGGAGCGAAGGCCAGCAGGAGCCCCCTTTCCCCCGGGTCTTGCCTTTCGGAATCCCAGGACATCCGGCCTTGCGCCGGAGCCCCGGGCCCGCCGTCGGCTCTTATTTCTTGAAAGACATGTTGAAGACGAACAGCTTCTCGTCCCCGCGGGACTTCCAGTTCAGCCGCTCACTCACCCCGTAAATGTCGGTTTGCTGGTAGGCGAAGGCCCAGGGGACTTCTTCCTGGAAGATCTTGCTGGCCTGGGAATAGAGCTTCTGCCGCTCCCCCCGGTCCATGATGGAACGGCCCCGGTCGATGAGGCCGTCCAGCTGGGGATGGGTGAAATGGGAGAGTACCTGTTTGGTGCGCAGAAGGGGGAAGAAGGTTCCATCGGCGTCGAACGTCGCTCCTCCCCACCCCAGGAGGTGGGCGGGATGACCGTTGTGGGCGTACAGCATGGACATGTAGGTTCCCCACTCGTGCACCTTGGCGGAGGCGTTGATTCCGACCTTGCGCAGGTCCCCCACCACGGCTTCGGATACCTCCTTGTCGTTCAGGTAGCGGCCGTTGGGCGAATGGAGGACGAAGTCGAAATCCTTGGCGTACCCAGCCTCGGCCAGGAGCTTTTTGGCTTTTTCGGGATCATAGGGATGGTGTTTGATCTTGGGGTCATAGCCGAAATGGTACTCGGTGAGAGGGACGCCCAAACGGACCGCGTTTCCCTCCAGCACTTTCTTGATGATGTTCTCCATGTTGACGGCGTGGGCCATGGCCAGGCGCACCCGCTTGTCGGCCACGGGCCCGCCCCGGGTATTGTCGAAGGCCATGAAGATCACCCGGGAGGAGGGGACTTTGGAGACATAAGAGCGGCCCTTCCAGTCCATCAGGCGGGAGAGGTGGGGCGGGATGTTGACGATGACATCCAGTTCTTGGGTTTGGAGTCCGGCGACCCGGGTGGTGGCCTCGGGAATGGGCCGAAAAACCGCCTTGGGAATGCGCGGACGTCCCTGCCAGTAACTCTTGTTGGCTTCGAGCCTGAGGTGATCGTCCTTCACCCATTCGACAAACCGATAGGCTCCCGTTCCCACCGGGCGGGTGGCGATGTGGGCTGACCCTTTTTCCTGAACGTACTTGGGAGGAAGCATGTGCCCGATGTGGGCCAGCTGCGCGTCCAGGTAGGGGTAGGGTTTTCGGGTGATGACCCGGGCGGTGTATTCATCCACTACCTCCACCCGATCGATGACCCCCTGAAAGAAGGTTTGCTTCAGCTTATTCTTCGGGTCGGCCATACGCTCCAGGGTGAATTTGACGCTTTCGGCGTTGAAGGGCTCGCCGTTATGAAATTTCACCCCTTTCCTCAAGGTGAATTCCCAGGTGTTGTCGTTGACCAGCCGGTAGGAAGTGGCCAGAAGGGGTTGGATCTTCAGGCTGTCGTCCCGGACGAGCAGGGTGTCGAAAATATTCAGGCAGATGTTGAACGCCGGGGTCTCCTGGTGGTTGTTGGGATCTAGAGTCGAAGGATCCACCCCCTGAGCGATGACCACCGTATCTTTTGGCGCCCCGGATGCCAGGCCGGCCCCAAGCAGAAAAAAAAACGGCAACCAGATGAAAAACCATCTCCTTTTCATTGTACCTCCTTCTTCATTCTGTTCTTGGGATTGTCTTCTTTACAGCCGCCGAGGCCATCGGCCCCGGTCATCGATTCCCATTGATTGAATTGATAAGAACTCGCTTTTGGGAGGGTAATATACTGGGAAAGCAATTGTGTGTCAAGGGAATTTTAGCACAAGATCTTGGGATCGTTTTGGGGGCTTTTCAGCGGGGATTTGGGGGATTTTCGGAGTAAACGGCCTACGAAGTCCGTTCAACATCTGATTTCAGCTCCCTACGGTCGATGTCGAATCCATCCTACCACTTTACAGATACCAGTTCAGCTTCATGGATAGTTGGTTCAGATCGGTTCTGCTACGACCTTTGAAAAACGGTTCCGATCCGGGTTACAGGGTTAGGTCCAACCATTTCAATCAAGATTCAAACTTTTAAGGTTTTTAGTGATTTCAGTCCTCTCCCCGCCAAAAATCCTAAAAGTTTAAAAGTTCATCCTGGAACAAAATTAAAATTAAGACAGAAGGAGAAATACCACCATGACCGAACCCAATAATCACACCCTTACAGATAATCAAAACGAACAAACTTTGAATTCTCTGAGAAATGAAATTGCATCCCTGAAATTTCGACTAACCAAAAAGGATGACAGAATCGCCAGTCTGGACGCTTTGCTAAATACCTTAATGGAGAGTCACAATACGGAAATCCGAGCTTATGAGGACCTGAAGGACAAGATAGAGGATGTGATTGAGAAGCTCAGAAATAGGGTCCCGCATTCTGATATTTTGGATTATTTAAAAGTAAAAGACCGTAATGGATTTTGGTAAGAAAGTAAGACCCGTACACACGGCAAGAGTTCAAAGATCCTTTGCGCAATCGTCGCAAGGCCTCAATTATAAACCATAGCGGGCAATCTGTAATGATTCTTATTTTTGTTCA
>JAZDOO010000189.1:0-12469 GCA_043798555.1 Pseudomonadota bacterium
TAATCCTGGTGTTCACCATACCGGATTTTATTTAACAAAGGGCTGGGAAAGTCTTGGGTCTTATAAGGTAAAAACGACATCAGTCCGGGAAGGTCTACTACCAGACGGGCCGGTTCTTTCAGAGCAAAAACTTTATAATCCTCAATCTTTCCATCGGCCATAATATCCACCTGAACAAAGCTCCCCGCATCACTGATGGCTACGTCAACGATACCTTCTGCCTTTTTAACGGGCTCTGTCTGAGTGGGCGTGGGGAAATCAATAAAAAGATCATTCCCTGACGGTAACACTTCATAGTTGGCCGAAGCGGTATTCAATCCGATCTCGATTCTCGTTGCTGGTTCTCCGTTATTATCTACTTCCGAAGGCCAAATTTCGGTAATTGCCCCTTTCTCTACCTTTAACGTCTCAGGGGGAGCATTAAGTTTCGCCCCAGCCACATCAACCACCAAACGAAGAGGAGCTTCCTTTTGCAAAACAGTGTAGGTAAGCGGCTCAGAACCTTTTATGACCACGCGTACGGAATTGTCTTGCTCCTCCACCTCTACCGTCGAAATCGAAGCGGGCTGAGATGGTGTTGTTGCCTGGGACGGTTCTGGTGATACCGGTTGTGGTTGTACTTGGGATTGATACCCTGATTGACCTGCACACCCTCCCAATACCAGAACCACCAACATCATGGTCCCTATTGACTTAAATACTCCACTTCGAAATTTTATTGATTTCATTTCTCTTTCTTCTCCTCTCCATGGAGTGTTATGCGAATATTTTTTATATTTGTCTCACCCAGAGCATTGGTATACTTTTCCGTGACAATCAATTCATTTTCTAAGATCTCACTTACTACACCCTCATTCCTCCCCACGTATGCACCTCTCGAAATAATGTACCCCATTCCGGCTGAATCTTCAAGGATAGCCCGGGGCTCTTGCACCTGCCAGATGATCCCCACTAATTTCAATTGGCTGATCTCATATTGTTGTAAGGGATGGAGGGGTTTCTGAGCGGTCTCTTTAGGACGGCTCGCCTCCAGGATAAATGGCTTAAAAGGATCAGGCTTTCCCGTGGGATCATAAACATACCCGAGAGCAGCTATTTTTTTCGGCTCGGTAGGCAGGTTCGCTACAAATGGTAATCCTGTCCCCTCACAGACTGCAGTCAAAACCTCAGGTTGCAACTTATCTTGGGTATAGTGCCATTTAAGAGTATTCCCCTCAACCTCATCAGCATTGTTTTCCAGTACTTTGCCTGGTAACGTCAAGGCAAAATCCATCATAAGTCCTTCCACAAAGTCCTCCGGTATCTTACCCATTTCTTTCCGCGCAAAAGCAGTATCTATTTGGAAGGCAAGATTGTTATTCTTATCTCTATAAAAACTAATCGGCTCCTGCTGAAAAGCTTTAATACTAAGCAGATTCTGGATATTGTTGAAGGTCAGAGTATAAGATGAATGGATCTTATTTTCCTTCTTTTCCACCGTAACATTCTCGATTATAACCCCTTCTCCTTGAAGCTGTTCTTTCAGAGCTTTATCAGTTACGGCAAGCAGACCTTCAGTAGCTATTTTCCCACCCGCTGACTCCTTCATCTCTTCGGCTAATTCTGCCATCTTGGTAAATTCTTCTCCCAGAATTTTCATAGCTTTGAAGGTGCCTGAGCCATCCTGATTAAGAATGAGCTCATCCTCTTCTTCAAGGCAGCCCTGAACCAGGAGAAACAAAAATACCACAATGAAATAACCTATCCGCTTAAGGTATAAAGGCTTTTCCGAAAGTGCACTCTTCATAATATATTAGGGTTCCTCTTTACCCCGTTAGAAATAATGCCCCGCTGGAATTTCTAACGGGGTTTACTTACCTTTTTTTTCCCTTTTGGGGCCCTTCTTCCCTTCCTTTTTTCCCTCTTCTTTGGTAACCGGGGTTTCGATAAACATAAATGTGGTAGCGAGACAAGAGGTGGTTAGCTCCATTTCTCCTTTCTCCTCCCGGACTTTTCCCATTGCTACGTTGGTAATATTCACAATGCGATCCAGCATTCCCACTTTGTAAAAAAAGTTCGCCACCGTGTGATAGCCTCCCACCACCTGTATTTCCACGGGTATCTCAGCGTAAAACTCTTTTGGAACTCCAGACACAGGCCGGAAAAGTTGAAATTGTAAGCCTGACTCGTTACCCAGAGCGGAAATGGTTTTCAATAAGTTGGGGATTTCTTTCTTATCCGGGAGCTGAGCCTTCATCACCTCAAGTCCTGCCTTTATCTTCTCCAGTTTCGCCTGGAATTTGGCAAGGTCTTGGGCAACCTTTTTCTTCGCATCCAGGTCGGTTTTTAATTTATTATATTCCTGATCTTTTACCTCAAGCGTCCGGTAGTCAGGTAAAATCAAGAACCAAACAAAAAGAAAAATAATTACCCCAATGATTCCCCCCAGTATTCCCAATTTTTTCGGGGTGGAGAGTTTCATTATGTCGTCAAGAGTAATTGCCAAGGCTTCCCCCTATCTTCTTATTTTTTCTCTTTCTTCCCTTTTCCCTTGCCTTTTGCTTTGCCTTTTGCAGCGGCTTCCTCCACTGCCTTTACTACCTCTAATGCCTTCATTCCCGTAATGGCAGCAGTAAGGGAAAATTTTTTCAACATGAGCTCCTGGATCTTGGTTTCCTGGGCAATCTTAAGTTCCACGTTATCGAACTGATCAGAATTTTCTAAATTGGTCATAAACTGAGCAATCGTTTCATTATCTATTGCCACCCCGTCCAACGTTAAGAGTGCTCCCTGACTCTTCAAATCAGTCAACCACATTTTCCCTGGAATTTTAGTGGCAATCTCATCCAGCATCCTCACTGGACCACTTTTTCTCGCTTCTAATTGTTTAATCACATCAATTTTCTGCTGAAGAATTTGCTCACTTGCTTTCAAGTCTTCGATTTCTGCTTCATTTTTTTTCAGTTTTTCAAGTTCGCTTTTTACAGATCCAATTTGACGATCAATCTCAGCTACTTTCCCCTTAACATTTACCTTCAAGAAAACCAAAACCACTAACACCACCACTATGGAAACGATCGCTATGGTTCCCTGTTCAGTCAGCGCCGCCTTTTTCTTAATCTCTTTTCTGGGAAGTAAATTGATTTTTATCATTTAATCCCCCAAGTTGCGAAGAGCTAATCCCAAACTTACTACAGCAACCGGACTAATTTCTTTAATATATTCAGGATCAAACCTTGTTTCGTCATACTTTATTTTTCTGAACGGATCGAGGTACTCCACCGGAACACCCACCCGGTCAGCAATTAAATCCTTAATTCCAGGAATTCTGGAGGTTCCCCCGGATAAATAAATTTTCTTCACTTCCTCTTCAGTGGTCGAGGCAGCGTGGAGGTCTAAAGACCTTTGCACTTCCACTGCCAGGGCCAAGGAAACATCTTGAATGATGCTATCCAGTCGTTCATAGTTAATGTTATCCAGTTTTCCGCCAATTTTTAAGAGTTCGGCTTCTTCCTCACTCACCGCCAATTGCTTTTGAATCTCTTCGCTGAGTTTATTACCCCCCATAAAAACATCTCGAGTAAAGGTGCTTTTCCCTTCTTTAACTACATTGATATTGATTACACTGGCTCCCATATCAACCAGTGCCACAACTGGTGTTTTCTCGTCGGGATAATTGACCTCATAAGCATTTCCCAAAGCAAAAGAATCAATATCTACTACCACCATCTCCAAGCCAGCCTCAACAATCACCTCTTCATAATCACTCATGAGTGACTTTTTAGCTGCTACCAGAAGAACTTCCATTTGGTCAGGATTAGTTTCATCAGCGCCTAAAATTTGGAAGTCAATGTTTACTTCCTCTAAGTCGAAGGGGATGTATTGCTCCGCTTCCCACTGAATAGATTCGGAAAGCTCCTCTTCGCTCATGGTGGGTATGTTAATCTTCTTAATGATTACTGGATGGCCGGAGATTGCAGTAGCAATGTATTTGGTTTTAGTTTTTAGGTTATCTTTGAGGTTAACAATGGCGTTCACCAATGGGGAAGCATTCTTTAGGACGCCATTGACAATGGTTTCCTTAGGGAGAAAAGACATCCCGAAATTTTTAAGTTGGTAGCCCTTTTTGGATTCCTCCAGTTCCACAATTTTTATGGCGCTGGTTCCAATATCAAGCCCAAGAATTCCCTTTCTTTTCCCGAATAACATCAAATAGTTACTCTCCAAATAATAATTTTTTTAGTGATACTGTTCTTTTATACTCCTCATGTGATTATTTAATTATTGCCGCATTTATATTTAAAATAGGTAAATAAAAACATAATCTTGTACAGCAAAATATAAAGTAATTTTTAATTTGTCAAGCTTTTTTTTTAATATCCTTAGATTTTTTAAGAAAAATAATTAATTTGCCTCCTTTGAAACGTTGAGAGTACCGCGAATAATGGTAACTGATTAATTTTTAATGACAAAAACCTATTAGAACGTATTACCTCATTTTTTTCGAGATTATCATACCCAGTAACGTTATTCCGCACAATGCCACCATAATATCCCCGTATTGGGAATAAAACGTTGGTTTCGGATTAACAGGAATTACTCCTTGGAGAACTGTCCTGACAAAGATCGGGGTTTGGGCTTGGATCTGTCCCGTAGGCTCAATGATTCCTGAGATACCCGAATTGGCGGCTCGAACGATAGAAACTCTGTTTTCAATGGCTCGAAACACTGCCATTGAAAAGTGCTGGTAAGGGGCACCAGTTTGACCAAACCAGGCGTCGTTGGTGATGTTCACCAAAAAACCCACCCCTCCATGGCCATATCTTCGAGAAAGGTTCGGGAAGATAATTTCATAGCAAATGAGAAATCCAAAGGTAGCCCTAGGAAGAGAAAATAATACGTCGTGACGGCCGGGGGAGAAGTCTCCAATCCCCGCAACCATTTTTTCAACCAAAGGCAGGAGGGGCTTTAAGGGAACATATTCTCCAAAGGGAACCAGATGGATTTTGTCATAGCGTGCTAATACTTTTTTTTGAGGTGAAATCAAAAAAGCACTATTGTAGTAACTGTATTCAGTCGGGTTGCTTTTCCTCACGTCATAAGCAAGGCTCCCAAACGCGATCGGGGTGTGAAGCTGCTTTGATAAATTTGAAAGAAAATGAGCTGGCATACTTTCAGGCGTAAAATAACAGGGAACTGCGGTTTCTGGCCACACGATGAGAGCAGGGGGGTCCTGTGCTGCTTTCATGGTGAGTTCTTTATATATGAGGAGCGTCTCGTTTAAGTAGGCAGATTCCCATTTTTGATTCTGGTCTATGTTTCCCTGAACCAAGGTAATCCGGAGAAGCGGACTTTTTGCATCTAAACTTTCTATGGTATTTTTCCGAAAATCCCCATAGGAAATAACTACGGCTACCATTCCGATAGTAAACAGGGTGTAACGAACCGGGAAAGAGTCGAACTCGTTCATCACCCATTTGGTAATGAGGTATAAAGAGACATTGACCACTATAATGATGAAGCTCACCCCATAAATTCCGGTCATATCGCTCATCTGAATGACCAATAGATTTCGGTATTGGGAGTACCCTAAGAGACACCAAGGAAATCCCGACAAAAGATAGGTGCGAAGGTATTCTAAAAGCGCCCAGACCACTGGAGCTATCACTGCTGCATCATCCAGATACCGGGAGCGAAAATACCCTAAAAGGGCCCCGAAGATGCCTACATAAAGTCCCAAATAAAGTGCAAGGAGCAACAAAAGGAGAGAACTGCTGAGCATCGATAGCTCTCCATAATACGTCATCGCTACGATTACCCAGTGCAAGAGACCCATAAAATGAGCTGCGCCGGTTATCCATCCTAAGAAAAGTGCCTTTAGGAAAGATTTTTTTTCTATGGCTACCAGAAGCGGTACCAAAGCCACCCAAGCGAGTATAGAGAGATTAAATGCGGGGAAAATCAGGGTGAGGAGAATCCCAGAGGCAATAGATAAAAAAATGTCGTGCGGGGTAATTTTATTATCCACCAATAATCGCATGATTAAGCCGGCTGGAACTACCTTTTTCTTAATGAAAAAGATTCCAAAAAGGAAGGGATAACAACACGCTTTAAAGAAGAACGGGAGGCTTCTTCCGGAAGTTATCTACCGCTTTTATTCAACCGATAAAAGCGTTTTTAGGCTTCTTGGCACATTGTTTGAGGTGGCTTCCTTATCCTGTTCAGGAAAAAAACCGCTCACCATAAGTGATTCACCCAATGTCTTATTCAGTTGACGCCTTGGCCACTGAGTCAACTTCAATCCAGGCGTTTTTGTCAGCACAGGAGGTAACTTCACCAGAAATGACAATCCTATCTCCTACCTTGAGGGTAGGAATGATGTCAGCTTTACTTTGTTTTATGAAATAATGATGCATGCCGTTTCCAATGGTTCTGAAATTAACATATTTTTTAGAATCAAACCGGGTATCAAGATCATGATAGATATCGTCCAAAAGCGTAGTTGATACATCCATGAACTTGGCCTCGGTAAGGATTTTTTTTCCTACAAACTTGCAAGGCATCATGGCTAAATGTTTTTCGCTTACCTTGACAACTCCTTCTCCGGACGGTTCCTGGGCAAGCAAAATCAAAGCGTGTGAAAAACCAAGTATCCCGAATAGGATTATTAAAAAAACCCAACATTTTTTCATGGCTCCCATATGTCCCTCCTTTTGTGATTTAATTATTACTTCTCACGCCCCCACGCTATCTGTTTTTTATGCAAAATTGATTTTTATCATAAATACAAGATAAATACAAGAACTTTTTAAAGTACTTTATAAGGACAACTGTTTTCCGACCCTTTTTTACCCTCTTTTAAAAACTCATTGACTTTGACTGATTGAAAAAATGAATATAAAATAAATACTGAAATGGGATACCTTATTCCTTTATCGAGGGGACAATGAGTAAAGCACACATTGACTTAGAAGAAAAATTATTATCAACCACTAAAGATAAGGTTGAGGAACCCCCCCAATATAAAGTGTTAATGCATAACGATCACTATACTACCATGGACTTTGTTGTGCAGGTGCTGGAGACTATTTTTAATAAACCACCCGTGGAAGCAGTCCAAATCATGCTGACCATTCATACCCAGGGAATTGGTATGTGCGGCAGTTACACCGCAGAGGTTGCCGAAACAAAAGTAGCCCATGTACACCTTATGGCAAAAGAACATGGGTTCCCTTTAATGTGTAGCATGGAAGAGGCTTAAGGATGATAAGCAAAGAATTAGAAATGACTTTTGCCGCCGCAGTTCGGGAGGCTAAAATCCGCCACCATGAAGTGCTTACGGTCGAACATATTCTGTACGCTTTATTGCAGGATGTAATGGGAAACCGTATCTTGCGGCATTGCGGGGTAAATATACCGGAACTCAAAAAAAAGTTAGAAAAGTTTTTTGCTGAGCATCTGGAAGTACTTCCCCGCAACAGCAGCAAGGAATTGGTCCAAACAGTTGGTTGTCAGCGGATGTTGCAACGGGCGATATCACATGTTCAGGCATCAGGAAAAGGGGAAGTAGATGCTGGTGATGTTCTTGCCGCTCTGCTTGATGAAGAAAATACCTATGCAGTCTATTTTTTAAAATCGCAGGGTATTACCCGATTCGATATTATAAATTACCTCTCCCATGGCACCTCAAAAATCAGTGAAGATGATGAGCAAACCGAAATAAGAGAACAAGAAGATGAAGCAGCAACCAAGCGAAAACAGCTTGGTCCCTTGGAACGGTTTACGGTAAACCTGATTGAAAAGGCAAGGTCCGGGCACATTGATCCCCTCATTGGACGGGAAACAGAATTGAAACGGACAATCCAGGTGCTCGGGCGGCGGCTTAAGAACAACCCTATTTTTGTTGGTGACCCAGGGGTAGGGAAAACTGCCATCATTGAAGGCTTGGCCCTTAAGATTATTAAAGGCGAGTTACCAGAGGCTTTTTTAAACACGGAGATTTATTCTCTCGACATGGGAGCACTCCTGGCGGGAACTAAATTCCGTGGTGATTTCGAAGCCCGGCTAAAAGGGGTGATCTCCGAATTGAAGAAAAAATCCAGTGCAATGTTAGCCATTGATGAAATTCACACGGTGGTGGGAGCTGGGGCTACCAGCGGTGGGTCAATGGACGCCTCAAACATTTTAAAACCAGTGCTTACTTCTGGCACATTACGGTGTATTGGTTCAACCACCTATGAAGATTACAAAAATTATTTTGAGAAAGATCGGGCACTTTCCCGGCGTTTTCAAAAAATTGAACTCACTGAACCCACTGTTGCTGAAACCATAGAGATTCTTAACGGCTTAAAATCATATTACGAAATTCACCATGGGGTTACGTATACTCCGGCCGCCATAAAGGCGGCAGCCGAGTTAGCTGCAAAACACATTCATGACCGTTATCTGCCCGATAAAGCAATTGATGTTATTGATGAAACAGGCGCCATTTTTAAACTTAGTACCGATCGTAAAAGACGGAAAAATATCACCCCCAAGGACATTGAAAAAGTGGTCGCCCGCATGGCTAAGGTGCCGCCTAAAAGTGTCTCCTGGTCTGACAAAGTACAGTTGCGAACTCTGGAAGAAGACCTAAAACGGAAGGTATTCGGACAGGATGAAGCCATAAGGAGTCTGGTTACCGCGATTAAGCGATCTCGTGCCGGTCTTAGCATCCCGGATAAGCCCATCGGTTCGTTTCTGTTTATCGGACCAACTGGGGTAGGAAAAACCGAAGTGGCAAAACAGCTCGCCTTAGTCCTGGGGGTCAACTTTTTGCGGTTCGATATGAGTGAATATATGGAAAAACATGCGGTCGCAAGACTTATCGGTGCTCCACCCGGATATATCGGGTTTGATCAAGGAGGGTTACTCACGGATGCAATTCGCAAAAACCCTTACAGTGTATTGCTCTTAGATGAAATTGAAAAAGCGCATCCCGATATTTTCAACATACTATTACAGATCATGGACCATGCAACCCTAACGGATAATAACGGTAAAAAGGCTGACTTTCTCCATGTAATCCTGATGATGACTTCCAATGCTGGGAGCCGGGAGATGAGCACTGCCAGCATTGGCTTTGGGGGGGCTGGACCAGAAGACAAAAGTGATAAGGGAAAAAAGGCGGTAGAGAAACTGTTTAGTCCCGAGTTCCGTAACCGTCTTGACGCAACCATAGCCTTTCATCTCCTTACGGTGGAAATTATGGAGCTAATCGTGGCTAAATTTATAGCTGAGATGGATGATCAATTAGCCCCCAGCAAAGTCCGCATTCAGCTCTCCCCTGAGGCTCGCAATTGGCTTGCCCGACGGGGGTACGATCCTACCTATGGTGCCCGCCCGTTAGCTCGGTTGATTCAAACCGAAATTAAAAATCAACTCTCCGAAGAAATTCTTTTTGGGAAACTCACCAAGGGAGGAGAAGTCTTGATTAACCTTGATCACCAAAAAGATGGCCTTACCTTGCAATTCGCTTGATCCATGCCGATTTATAGGCTTCCCGATGAACTAATCTTTCCGTCTCCCAAAGAAGCAGAAGCAGATGGACTGCTGGCAATAGGGGGTACACTGAGCATCGAAAGGTTGCTTCTGGCCTATTGTCTCGGTATTTTCCCCTGGTATTCAGAAGGGTCTCCTGTTTTGTGGTGGTCTCCCGACCCACGGCTCATTCTGGAGCCAAGAAACCTGAGGATTTCTAAGAGCCTCAAAAAAGTTTTAAAAAAAGATGTATTTCAAGTGACCCTGGATCAAAACTTTGATGCTGTGATCCGAGGGTGCGCCCAGGCTAAACGGCCAGAGGGAAAAGGAACCTGGATTGTTGAAGATATGATAACCGCTTATTGCCGTCTTCACGAAGCTGGTTTTGCGCACTCGGTGGAAACCTGGTTTGAAGGGGAGTTGGCAGGCGGCATTTACGGTGTATCCCTGGGGAAGTTATTTTTTGGAGAATCAATGTTTTACAGCATAAAAAATGCCTCTAAGGTTGCCTTGGTTTACTTAGTAAGGCTTTTACAAAAGTGGGGCTTTGAGCTGATTGATTGTCAGGTCACCACTGCCAACTTGCTCCGTTTCGGTGCCCATGAGATTCCCCGCTCCCAATTTTTAAAGCGCCTCTCCCAGGCTCTTCAACACCCCACCTTACGGGGCCGTTGGCAATTCCCTAAGGGGCTGGAGGTCTAAGCCGTTTACTGCTAATTCTAAAATTTAGCGATCCTTGAATTTTAAAAATCCTTGAAACTCCGTTTAAATCCTCTTTCTTGTCGGCAAGTATTGCAATACTATTCTTCTCCCCCCCATTCCTGCTATCTGACCCCAATCCAATCCTCTTTATTTGGTTTGTTTCACTACACTCATAGCAGTTGCTATTAAGGATGACATATCCCCGAAGTTTGCCGGCAGTATGAGGGTAGTGCCCTGTTTTGCCAGGTGGCCAAACTGTTCCACCAATTTTTCAGCCACTCGTAATTGAACAGCCTCCATACCTCCTTCTGATTGTACTGCGCTGGCAACAACCTTTACACCATCTGCCGTTGCATTCGCAACAGCCCTGATTGCTTCAGCCTGACCAGCGGCCTCATTAATCTGTTTTTGACGAACCGCCTCCGATTCGAGCACTACTTTTTGTTTTTGCCCCTCTGCAACATTGATTGCAGATTGTTTTTCCCCTTCAGATTGCAGAATATTTGCCCTCTTCTCCCTTTCGGCCTGCATCTGTTTTTCCATAGCCTTCAGAACAGTCTCGGGTGGCACAATATTTTTAATCTCATATCTGAGTATCTTCACACCCCAAGTCCTTGATGCATCGTTAATGGCGTTTACAATAGAAGAGTTGATAGTTGACCTTTCTTCAAAGGTTTTATCCAGATCAATCTTGCCTACTTCGCTTCTCATGGTTGTTTGGGCAAGCTGTGTGATAGAGAATAAATAGTTACTAATACCATAGGACGCCATTTGTGGGTCAAAAACCTGAATAAAGATAACCCCATCTACTCCAACCTGGACATTATCCCTGGTAATACAGACTTGCTCAGGTATATCTATCGTCTGCTCTTTGAGTGTATGGCTGTATGCAATCCTATCAATAAAAGGGATGATATAGCTTACCCCTGCATGAAGGACACTATAAAACTTTCCAAGACGCTCTACAACATATGCGCTTTGTTGAGGAACAACCCGCACACCCTTTGCAATAATAAAAACTGCCAACACTGCCATTACAATAAAAAATAAATTCATAATCCTTACCTCCTTTGATTTTTTATACAATGGGTTTTACCTTGAACCTTATACCTTCAATTGCAACTATCTCTACAGTATCGCCTTCACTTATAATATCGGCGTAATCGCTAAAGGCAATCCAATCTGAACCGCGATATACAATAGCCCCTTCACCCCCTCCCGGTATTGCTTTTATAACCTTAACCTTCTGTCCCATGTAATCAGGTGGAGGGTCATTACTACAGTAAAAAAGTCTCCTTGCCGTCTTTCTGAATAAAAGCATCATCAATATGGACGAAATAGAAAAAACAACAAGCTGACTATTTATCCCGGGAGTTAAACCACTCCACGTGGCCAAAGATACAATAATTGCCCCTACCCCTAAGAAACACAGAATAAAGGTAAAAGTAGTCAACTCAGCAATCATAAAAACAACTCCAAGGGTTGCCCAGACTAATACTGGAGAAAAAAACATTTCAAACATTTAAATTCCTCCTTTCTGCCCGTTTGTCTTAATACCTCTTGCCGGCTGACTTTTCTGATGTATCAGCGAATAAGGAATATGGGTTGCCTGCCTCTAAAATCAGCAAGCAACCCTAAAAAAATAATGGGACGGTTCTATTTCTCATAATTTAACTCCTTTCTCTGCCCGCAATGAGCAGATAACGAGGCTGCGTCTTGCCGAGGGCGAAACCGATGACCGCTTATCGTTTGTGTATATCTGATGTCCGAGCGTTAGCGAGGATATGGGCGAAGGATTGCCTCGGGCGAACCGTAGCCAGATATACGCTGTTATATGATGTACATTTTTTCTTTGATTTCATTTTATGTCCAATTCTTTAATAATAATAGTTTCGGGTTCATAATCCCATATTAAATCAGGATACTTTCTAAAAGTTTCAATAAAATTTGCGTTATCAAACCATAATTCTAATTCTTTTATATATATATCAAGTTTAGCACTATTCATTTTATCTGTTATTTTGCACGAACTATTTGAATATGCTAGCAATGTTTTTTTTGCATCACAATCTTTCATAATAACTAGAGGCCATATTTTACAATCAATAGGCCTTAAATCATAGATTTTGCATAGATGAGTATTTTCATTTAAATAAGGACATGCATGATACGAATAATCTTTTTTGTATTCGATTAATTTTATTTGGAAAACATCATGTGGATTTTTATGTGGTTTAAAGGAGTCAATAAAATATCCTTTAAATTTAAT
>JAZDOO010000197.1:0-6753 GCA_043798555.1 Pseudomonadota bacterium
GACTTCAGTTTCACCTTTAATCGCGGTGATAGGAGTACGCAACTCATGCGCCGCGTCCGCGGTAAATTGAGTGAGTTTTTGGAAAGATTCTTCCAATCGTCTAAACATATGATTAATGGTCATGGCCAGCCGGTCCAGTTCGTCATCCGTCCCCTGAAGAGGTAATCGTTCGCCCAGATTGGCAGCAGTGATTCGTTTTGTTGCTTCAGTGATTTTATCAATCGGTCTGAGGCTTTGGCGGGACAGAAACCAGCCCCCTACAGAACCGAATAAAAAAGCCAATAAAAAGGCGACCAAAAGATTTTCCCGAAAGTTACTGATGTTTTTTCTCAGCATCCGAAGATAGGTTACAACCCGGACAACGTATTTAACCTCCCCCCCTTCTTTGTAATAATAAGTGCAAAGACGAAAGGGGTTGCTTTTATGAGGAACCTTTAAGGTTTTAGTAGTAAATTGGGGATAATTTATTTGGTCTAAGAAGGAATTTGGAAAAGGAAATGCGAATCCTCTTAATGGAGAAGAAAGGTAAATAGGATTTCCGAATTTATCCAGAACCTGAAACGCGATCTGGTAATACTTTCGTTGCGAGACGGTTTGTTCGTATTTTTTTAATTGATCGTCTAAATTTGTTGGGTTTTTAAGTGCTGTATTAATGATTTCATAAGCTTCGTCCACGAGCATTCGGTCAATCTCTTTCAGGATATTATGGCTGAGACGATAATCCAGAAAACCAAAAATAAGGATTATGATGGTAAGAAAGGTTAGGGTGTACCAGACAGCCAGTTTTACATCGAGGCGTTTATAGAAGCTAACTTTTTTCTTTGAAGACATATCCAACACCTTTGATGGTGTGAATTAATTTGGGATGGAGGTCTTTGTCAATTTTCGAGCGTAAGTGATTAATATGAACATCAATTATGTTGGTCATAGAGTCGAAATTGTAGTTCCACACGTGTTCGGAAATCATTGTGCGGGTCAGAACTTGTTCTTTATTCACCATGAAATATTCCAGCAGGGCATATTCTTTAGGGGTTAGATCAATGGGAATATCCCTCCGTCGAACCTCCCGGGTGATTTGGTTCAACGTTAAGTCAGCCACTTTTAGCATTGGTGATGCAATATTCCTTCCCCGGCGAAGGAGAGCCCTTATTCGGGCTAAAAGCTCGTGAAAAGAAAAGGGCTTGATAATATAGTCATCCGCTCCCAAATTTAATCCATTTACAATATTCCTTACCGAGTCCTTGGCAGTAAGAAATATGACGGGGGTGTTATTTCCAGTAGCTCTTAAATGATGGAGAATTTTATCTCCGCTCAAAAGAGGGAGCATGATATCGAGGATGATGAGGTCATATTTTTCCTGGGTTGCTAAATGAAGGCCATCTTCACCGTTTTCGGCAAGGTCAACGCTAAAGGCATTTTCCTTCAACCCCTTTTCAATAAATCGGGCCACATCGTTATCATCTTCCACCAGTAAAATTCTCATGGGCTCAGTGACCAGGGATCAGGGGTCAGGAGGGATTAGGGGTCAGGGCTCAGATTCACTCCTTAATCCCTGATCCCTGACCCCCGACCCCTAAATATGATTTATTCCCAGAATGTTTCTCACGTCAGAGATATCCTTTTGCATCTGGCTTACGAGCTCCTCCGGTGAAGAAAACGCCTTTTCTTTCCTTATTCTTGCAACAAAATGAATTTCTAAATCCTGACCATAAATATCTTTGTTAAAATCCAGAATATGCACCTCGAGGGAAAGCTCCCGATCTTTAAAAGTGAGGTTGTATCCAATGTTCATAGCTCCCGGAAAGCGCTGATCGTTTAGGTTTACCCATGCCGCGTAAACCCCAACTCCGGGATGAAGAGATTTATAGGGTTTAATATTTGCAGTCGGGAAACCTAAATTGGCTCCCCTCCCTTTTCCCTTTATTACCTTACCGCTGAAACTAAAATGTCTTCCCAAAAGCCGATTGGCAACGGCTATATCTCCCTCCTGAATAAATCCCCTAATCTTACTGCTTTTTACTATGATATTATCTATGGCTATGGAATTGACTATCTTTACCCGGAAGTTCAGAACTTTTCCCATGTTCATGAGGTAATAAATATTTCCCTGCCGTTTACTCCCAAAAGCATAGTCCTCGCCTACAAAAATCTCTTTTACGCCGATTCGTTGATGAAGAATATCTTTGACAAATTCTTCTGCAGTAATCCGGGAAAATTCTAAGTTAAAGGGTTCACAAATTACCAGGTCTATTCCACAGCCCTCAATAAGTTTTAATTTTTCATCTAAGGTGGTGATGGTTAATAATGCTTTCCCCGGTGTAAACAAAGAAAGGGGATGAGGATAAAAGGTATAGACTAAAGAGGTTCCGTTTATCTCCCTTGCCTTTTCTCTTACCCGAGAGAGGATTTCCTGATGCCCCAAATGGACGCCGTCGAAGTTACCCAACGTCACAACCGGGTTTTTGATTAGATGCTCTAAATCGTGATAGCCTTTAATAACTTTCATAGGGATATTTCATTTGACATAACTGGATGATAGCTCTTGACAGCAACATTATGGTATTATAAAATTTTTACAAAAGAAAAAAGGCCGAAGTGGCGGAATTGGTAGACGCGCTAGGTTCAGGGTCTAGTGAGGATACCCTCGTAGGGGTTCAAATCCCCTCTTCGGCATTGAAACTTAAAATAAATCTTATCCAAGTAGTTCCCGGCTTTTTAAAAATCTCAGCGACTGCATTGCTCTCCACTTTTAACTCTTTTAAAATTCAGTTTGGGGCATTTTATTAACTTAACAAAAAAAAGTATTATTATCAAAAATTCTTTTTCTTTACAAAGCTTGACATTATCTTTAGATTAAAATACCCTTAATCCAACGATAAGGGAGGCCATTGCGAGTGAAACGAAGCAATCCTTTTAGGAGTTCCTTGTGTTTATTGAGTTTCTTGGGTTTGTTGAGTTAAACCCAACAACTCTATCAACTCCATGAACCCGCTTACTTTGGTTATCGCTGGATTAAGGAATATCTTAACCTATGTAGGCTCTGAGCCTGGAAAGGGGGAGTTATGCCGTGGGATGATACAAGAGGAGGAAAAGGGGGGTGGGGAGGACAGCCTCCTTCCTTAGATGAAGTTTTAAGTAAATTTCATAATCTTTTTAAAGGGGGGTCACGGGTAGTATTTTGGGTATTTGCCCTGATCATCCTGGGCTTTTGGCTTTTCTCCTGCGTGTATACTGTAGGGGTAAATGAAGTTGGGGTCATTCAGTGTTTTGGTAAGTATGTTCGCCAGACAACCTCTGGCCTCCACTTTAAATTACCTTCGGGAATCGAGAAAGTAACGAAAGTCAAGGTGGATTACGTTTATACCGAAGAATTTGGTTTAAGAACGGTAAGGGCAGGAGTGAGGACTGAATACGCATCCAGCAAAGCTTTTTTAGAAGAAGCACTTATGCTCACTGGAGATTTGAACTGTGCGGTTGTGCCCTGGATTGTTCAGTTTCGCATCAGCGATCCGGTCAATTTTCTTTTTAGGGTCAGAGATGTCCAAAGAACCCTTCGGGATCTTTCGGAGGCGGTCATGCGTCAAGTAGTGGGAGACCGGAGTATCAATGAGCTCATTAATAAACGGGAAGAGATTGCGGTTATGGCTAAAGCTGAACTCCAAAAGGTGCTCGATGAGGCCCAAACCGGAATAAGCCTTAAAAATGTAGAGCTCAAGACCACTAATGTTCCGGAACCGGTCCAGCCTTCGTTCAATGAGGTGAATCAGGCTGGCCAGGAGAAAGAACAGATGATTTATAAGGCAAAGGAGGAATATAACAAAGCGATTCCGACGGCTCGGGGTGAGGCAGAAAAGATAGTCCGGGCGTCGGAAGGGTACGCCCTCGACCGAATTAATCGAGCCAAAGGTGATGCCAACCGGTTTTTAGCCCTCTGGGAAGAATATAAAAAAGCTGAGGATGTAACCCGGCGTCGGCTCTATTTAGAAGCCATCCAGGAAGTGCTTCCTAAGATTAAGATGAAATATATCATTGACCATGAACAAAAAAACCTCTTACCTTTATTAAATCTCCAGAGACCGGAGGTGAAACCATGAGATATTCTTCTCCCATCGTCATTGTTATAGTAGTGCTGGGTTTATTTTTGCTCCTGAGCAGTTTTTTTACCGTGGATGAAACAAAGCAAGTGGTTCTTACCCAGTTCGGAAAACCAGTGGGTAACACCATAACCGAACCCGGCCTAAAGTTTAAAATCCCTTTTATTCAGAAAGTGAACTACTTTCCTAAAAACCTCTTAGAGTGGGATGGTGATGCGGGGCAAATCCCTACTCTGGATAAGACCTATATCTGGGTAGATGTTTTTGCCCGGTGGCGGATTAAAGACCCGCTGAAATTCTTTCGGACCGCATATAATGAAATTGGAGGCCAAAAAAAATTGGATGACATTATTGATCCGGCAGTTCGAAATTTTGTCACCTCCTATCACCTGATTGAGTTAGTAAAGAATTCCAATCGCCCGATGGACATTAGTGAAGTCGGCCTGGAACAGATTGGAGAAAAAGCAGCGATCGCAGAGGTTAAGACTGGCCGGGAGAAGATCACCCGGATGATCCTGGAGCAGGCCCAACCGAAATTGGCAGAATTTGGGATTGATTTGGTGGATGTGCGGATTAAACGAATCAACTACGTGGCAGAGGTTGAGAAAGCTGTCTATGGCCGGATGATCGCGGAACGGAAACAAATTGCGGAAAAGTTCCGGTCCGAGGGGATGGGGGAAAGTAAGAAGATTGAGGGAGAAAAAGAGAAGGAGTTAAAGATAATCTCTTCCGACGCTTACCGGAAGGTTCAGGAGACCAAAGGGAAAGCTGATGCTGAGGCCACCCGGCTTTACTCGGAGGCGTTTAACCGCGATCCGGAATTTTATTCCTTTACCAAGGCCTTGGAGGTTTATCAAAACATTTTCGATGAGGATACTTCCTTAGTTTTAAGTACCGATAGTGATCTTCTTAAGTACCTTAAAGGATATACGAAAAGTCAAAAGTGAAAAGTTAAAAGGATAAAGTTGATGGTTAAAAATGAAGATATGAAGGAGTGATTCGGATGGCGCATAAAAAAGGACAGGGGAGCTCTCGAAATGGTCGAGACAGCCGGGGAAAGCGATTGGGGGTAAAGCGGTTTGGGGGACAGGTGGTTAAGTCGGGGAGTATTTTAGTAAGGCAGGTGGGTACCAGAATTCATCCGGGCATAAATGTTGGGATGGGGAAAGACTTCACCCTTTTCGCAAAAACTGACGGGGTAGTTAAGTTCGAACGCTCAGGAAGAGAGCGTAAAAAAGTGAGCGTTTACGCTCAATCGTTTCCACTACGATCTGAATGCGCTTTGTAGATGAAGTAACGGTCTGGGTACACGCTGGTGATGGAGGTAACGGCTGTATAAGCTTTCGGCGAGAGAAATATGTCCCCCGCGGTGGGCCTGATGGCGGAGATGGTGGTCGGGGGGGGCATGTGGTTTTGGCTGCCACCAACAAACACCTCACGCTACTGGATCATTCCTATCAGCAACTTTATCGGGCTCGGCGGGGAGAGCATGGGAAAGGGAAACTGCAACACGGGGAAAATGGAAAAGATTTAGAAGTTTTTGTTCCCGTGGGGACAGTGATATGGGATGCAGAGAGCAATACTGTTCTCAAAGATCTTATTAATGAAGGGGAGCATTTTACAGTAGCTCGTGGTGGCCGGGGAGGAAAGGGAAATGCCTTTTTCAAATCCTCCACTCACCGGGCACCAAGAAAAGCTCAGGTAGGGGAAAAGGGAGAAAAGAAAAAGGTACGGCTCGAGCTGAAACTTTTAGCTGATGTAGGCATTGTTGGCCTTCCTAACGCGGGTAAATCTACCCTCATTTCCAAAATATCCTCAGCTCATCCTAAAATTGCTGATTATCCTTTTACTACCCTGACTCCTCACTTAGGGGTAGTAAATTTCGAAAATGTTAAAACCCTGGTGGTAGCTGACATTCCTGGAATTATTAAAGGTGCTCACCAAGGGGCGGGCCTCGGGCTCAAGTTTCTTAGACACATCGAAAGGACGAGTCTCCTGGTGCTTCTCCTCGATGTGAGTGGTATTGATGTTCATGACCCTGGGAAAGATTATCATACCATCATCAATGAATTTCATAATTATAATCCCGCGCTGTTAGAAAAACCCCACATCATAGCGTTAAATAAGCTGGATCTTTTACCCTCCCAAAGACTTCCCTCTCAGTTAGAAGCGTATTATCAGACACTTAAGCGCCCTTATGTGGGTGTTTCCGCTCTGACGGGCGAGGGGATCGATTCCCTCCTTACCTTAATGCAAACTGCCATAGCCCGATGAATATGACCCCCAGTGACTTGCGTTCCAAAATACTTAAACAGGTGAAAAGAGTAGTGATCAAAATCGGCAGTAGCGTGCTCACTGACGCTACCACGATTATTAACTTCAATGCGTTTGCCTCCTTGGTGGACCAGATTGCCTGGGCCAAAAGCAAAGGGTATGAGCCGGTGGTTGTCTCTTCAGGTGCTATTGCCATCGGGATGCGGAAATTAGGGCTCAAGCAACGTCCCCAAAACATTCCTCTCAAACAGGCGGTAGCAGCCGTGGGGCAAACCGGTCTGATGGAGAATTATGATCGATTTTTTAAAGAAAAAAACTTAAAAGTTGGACAGGTGCTGCTCACAAATCTCATTCTAAAAAACCGTTCCCTTTTCCTCAATGCGCG
>JAZDOO010000284.1:0-4157 GCA_043798555.1 Pseudomonadota bacterium
TTTAGACTCCCTTTCTCTTCGTCCCCATAATATTTGTAGTAATACTGGTAGTAGTGGTAGTACGAGTAGTAGTAGCTTTCCTTTTCAAAATCCACATCGTTCAGCACGCAGCCAATAACCTTGGCATCCACATCAGTGAGATGCTGGATACCCCTTTGGATGGCAGGCCGGGGAGTGGATTCGGCTCTTACGATCACAATTACTCCATCGCTTAGGGTAGCAATTTCAACGGCATCGGTTACGGAAAGAAGAGGGGGGGAATCAATGACGATGGCATCAAATTTATCCTTGGCTTTTTCAATGAGGTCCTTCATTTTCTTTGAGCCTAAGAGCTCTGCGGGGTTGGGAGGGATGGTACCAGCGGTAATCACTTTGAGCTCGGGAATGTCCACGCTATGGATGGTAGATTCTTTTCCCACCAGGAGCTCGGATAATCCAGAACTTCGCTCCAGATTAAAAATGGTATGAATTCTTGGCTTTCTTAAGTCAGCATCAATCAAGAGTACCTTTTTCCCGATTTGGGCAAAGGTGATGGCCAGGTTGGCCGCCAGAAATGTCTTTCCTTCCAGAGGAAGTACCGAGGTGATCAGGAGCACTCTTTTTTCGTTGTCCGGGGAAGAAAAAAGAAGGTTGGTTCTTATGGTTCGAAAGGCTTCCGAGAAATTCGACTTAGGCTGGAAATGGGCGATAAGTTCTGCTTTTCCTGAAGTGTCCGAATCCTTTTTAAACCTCCCCACCACCCCCAGGAAAGGGATTTTTAAATAACGGGTCACTTCTTCAGGGGACTTGATGGTGTTATCCAGATATTCAAAAAAGAAGGCCAGGCCTACCCCCAGGGTGAGCCCTACGATGATGGAGAGAAGAATATTCATCGCTTTTCTCGGCTTCACCGGGTGGTCTGGGACTCGGGCCGGATCTGCCACCATAATATTGGTAGCCTCTAATCCCTCAGAGATACTGGTCTCCTTTACCCTTTTCAGCAATGACTCATACAAAGAACGGTTTGTTTCCACTTCTCTTTTTAAGACATTGTATTGAATCTGTTTCTGGTTAAGCTCTAATGCCTCCTTCTTCTTCTCTTCCATAGCCTCGAGGATGGACGTTTCTTTAGCCGCAGCGATTCGATACTCAATTTCAATACTTTGGGCGATCTTTCGTATTTCTTGAGAGGTCTTATTTTTGACCGTATTGATCTCGGAGGAAAGCCTTACCATAATCGGGTGCTCTGCTCCATACTTCTGGGAGAGTTTATCGTATTTGCCGGTAAGCTCGATGTGCCTGGCTTTTAATTCCTGGATTAAGGGATTTGCCACCACTGCTGGCAAGCCTTCAATCTTTTCCGGGCTGGAAGAAAAGTTCTTAAGCTCGGAATAAAGGCTTTCCTTTTCAAAGCATTCGGTTTTTGCCTGGGTGAGGGCAGTATTTAAGTCATTAAGACTCTGAAGGATAATCCCTTGCCGCTCCTCAAAGTCTATGGAGACCAACTCCTCTTTTTCCCGGTACTCCTGGAGCGCTTCCTCGGTTTCCTGGAGTTTTTTCTTTACTTCCTCCATCCGTTCGTTAAGCCACGCTACTGCATCTTCCGAGGCAGAAAACCGCCGTTCGAGGTTACTTCTGATATAGAGCTGAGCATGGGTGTTGGCGATCTGAGTGATAATCCTGGATTCCTTTCCTTCAAAACTCACATTAACTAAGCGGCTGTTTCGGATGGGCTCAACTTTCAGCTTTTGTAAATAGGCGGCGATTAACTGATTGTATTCTTTATCCGGATTGGAGGACTGGGCATTTGGTTCCCCGGCTGAGGAAGTTACCTTCTTTATCCACCCGAAAAGAGAACTCAAAATCGCCCTGAGACTGAAGCCATTTTTTGGAGAGGTAAACTCCGGGCTTTCTTTCAGGCTGAGGGCTTTAATGACCTTTAGGGCAAGGGATTTGCTCTTCAGAATCTCATATTGAGTTTGATAGTAATCCTGATCAGCAGCATTTACTTTCAGCACTTCCTCAATATTCATGACATTGGGGTTTTCCTTTTCGATCAAAACCTGGGCAGTGGCCCTAAAGACCGGAGTCATGCGGAAGGATTCGATGGTTACGGTGATAACGATAATAAGAAATACCGTCAGCACCAGCCATCTTCTTTTTAAGATTACCCTTAGATAATCTCGTAAGTGGATTTCTTCCTCAAGAAAAGTACCAGGCATTCTCGTCTATCTCGTCTGTTTGGTTTATTTGGTTTTTCTAGTGTAGTGTCTTAGAAATGACTTTACAAGTTTTTGTCATTCCGGACTTGATCCGGAATCCAGTCTTTTCAACCTGGATTCCTGCTTTCGCAGGAATGACGACCCTAAGATTATTGTAAATGGATGTTAGAGACACTACACTAGTTTCTCTGACCCCTGACCCCTGACTCCTGTTAGAAGAAACTTTCCGGCACCATGATGATGTCTTCGGGTTCAACGGGATCAGTCATTTTTACCGGCATCTCGTTTTTGCTGCCTCCTCGTTCTCGCACCACTTTGGCCCGGTTGACCGCTGCTTTTTCGGTAGATCCGCCTGCAGTGGTAATTGCTTTGAGCACGGTCGTTCCCTTCTCTAAGGGGTATCTTCCGGGGTTCTTTACCTCGCCATAAACGTAGAAATATTCTGCCTTGGAAACATAAATAGTATCGTTGGGTTCGAGATAAATGTTCTGGCTGGTATCGCCTTCCAAAAGTTTTCTCAGGTTTACTTTGATGACTTCATCTTCCTTCCCCGCCTTCTCGAGAGGGACTGGACCCTCTTTGATGTTCTTTGGCCGGATTACCGTTACCTCGGTGCCTGCATCCTTGGTAGGCCCACCTGCCATGGTAAGCACCTCCATCAGGGTGGTCTTGCCTCTCAAGGGATAGGCTCCTGGCCCCTTCCCGGAACCTCCGACTTCTCCCAGGACAAAGACTCGCTTGCTTTTATATTCTTTCACGCTGACCGTCACCTGGGGATTGACGATATATCTACCGGAAAGCCGATCTTTGATATCCTTTTCGAGTTGGGCGATAGTGAGCCCGTCAGCATGGACGGTACCGATTAACGGGTAAGAGAATTCTCCTTCCCGCGTGACACACACTTCCCGGTTTAAGTCTTTGTGGTCCCACACCACGATCTCTAATATATCTTCAGGACCAATTTGGTATTCCTTCTCTTTCTTTTCTGGAGGAGCTATGAGGGTGGGTGCTTTTTCCTGAAAAATTTCCCCCAGCGTTTGGGTTTGGGGAGTTGCGGGTTCGTTCCTTGCCGGGGCTCCTTCTTCTATTTTGGGTATGGTGGGATACGAGGCACAGGAGGAAAACATAAAAAGGGAAAACAGGAACGGGACGAGGAGAACCAGCACTGCAGAATAACCTCCTTTTTTTACATTCATTGACTTATTGACCTTAAAAAAAACCACCGTTTTTGGTGGTAGTTAATGTAGTGTCTCAGAAATGACTTTACACATTTTGTCATTCCGGACTTGATCCGGAATCCAAGGCTTAGTGATGAGTGAATAGTGAAAAGGGAAAAATCATTTCTCACTTTTCACTTATCCCTCTTCTTCTGGATTCCGCATCCCCGCTAAAGCGGGGCGGAATGACACATCATCCCTTGTGATGACAGACCTGGAGGTCAGAAGGTAAGGAGTAACGTCCCTCCAATTAAATTTTCGGTGTAATCCTCCACCCCGATGTTGGAATCATTGTCTAAGAAGTGATAGCTCAGCTTACAACCGAGCCAGTCCTGTATCTGATAGTTTACGCCCAGACCGAAGCCAAACCGGTCGTCATTTCTCTTTCTGCCGAGGGTGCCCCGTTCGCGGTAGTCATCGCTAAAATACAATGCCTCGGCCATGGCTGATATTTTATAGGTAAAGCGATGGGTTAACGAGAGGGAACCACCGGTAGAGGTATAGTACGTTCCGTATACTCCCGGCCCGCCAGTAATTGAGTACTCAGTAACTGAAGTCTCAAGCAACTTTCTGAATCCTTTAAAGCTGAGCAAGTAGTAGGGGGAGATTTTATATTCCAGATTCCCTTCCATTCCAAAGCCATCCCAGTCATCGGAAGGGCCGTCATAATCCCGGGTGACATAGCCCCCCTTGATGGTTCCGGTAATCTTCGCAGTAGCCTCCCAGGTTAAGCCAAACC
>JAZDOO010000319.1:0-11072 GCA_043798555.1 Pseudomonadota bacterium
ACATACCCACATATTGTTCCCATCCCATGCCAGCCCTTTGGTATCATCATCAGGAGCTTGAAAGTTACCTACGCAGTACCCTGGATTATCCTCACAAAATGCGAGTGGATCACCTTGAGGTGTTGGTCCGGTTCCTCCTCCCAAGGTGTTAATGGGAATGATCTCACCGGTATCGCCGTTAATATTAAAAACATGCCAGTTGGCTCCGTAACCGGAAGGGACTTCAAAGGAATTCAACAAAGCGTTACCACTGTAAATCTCTATCCGGGCACCCGAAAGACCCAGAGCCGTGTTATTAGGTCTCGATTCAACGCCCGGGTTATTGCATCCACAATTGCTATAATCAAGAATATGGTATTCATAAATCCCGGAATGAAACTCATTGATAGTAACCGTCTCTGGACCAAAGCTGGTAACATCATCCACATCCAGATTCGCATCGGCCCCGGCTGGGTTTCTGTTACCGTAAAAGACATGGAATGTACCCCCGGAATCATCCGGCCCGGTTAGGTGAGAGTCAAGATCACTGGGGGTTGCACCCCAGGTAATCACAATCCGGGTCTGCCCTTCAGCGAGACCTGGGGATAAAGCTACTGTTCGGGAAAGAGTTTCATTTCCAATAATGTCAACATCCTGTTCTGAGGTGATATAGCCAGAATAGCTTACCTTCAAGCGGTAGCTTCCAGAGGCAATATCAGTTATCGTTGCCTTGCCTTCTTCATCCGTTATGGCGGCCAAGCCCCCAATTTCCACTGTAGCTCCTTCGATAGGCTCACCAGTAGTAGCATCCTTTATTTCCAGTTCGAGCGTACCCAACAAAAAAACTCCGAATGAGAGCCGGGCTACAGAGGGACATACATCTTGGAGTTCATCGGTGACCCACACTGCCACCACATAACTCCCTTCTTCGGTGGGAGTCCAGGTAAACCTGTTATCAGTGGAATACTCACGAACCGCTTCCACAGTCGTATCATAACCATCGCTGCAATAATCAGGAATAATCCAGTACTTATAGTAGAGCGTCTCACCACCGGGACTCGAGGCGCGGGTAGTAAAGGTAATGGGTACATCAGGAGCGGCAGGAAACTCCGTGCAATTGCATTCGATCTTGGTAATTTGAATAAGGGTATCGGACGTGACCGCTTGGGTTACATTTATGTAACCGCTTTTTACTTCAGTATCTGAATTATTGGTACTGTCAAAGACGGTGAGTTTAACCGAATAGAGACCTGCTTGATTATAAATATAACTCGGGTTCTGAACAGTGCTGTCTACCACTCCATTATTATCGAAATCCCACTCCCACCGCACTGCACCACCGGTAGATTCATCAGTAAAGCTAACCGATAAAGGCGGCAATCCGGACGTAGGGTTGGCGGAAAAGTCAGCACTTAATCCTGGTGCAGCAGTAGTAGCCTCAATATAATTCTCCTTAACTTCTTCATCGGTTTGGTTATTTTCATCGGTGATTCTAAGAGTAACAGTATAGAGTCCCGGTTGAGTGTATTGGTTGGTTGGATTCTGATCCTGACTTGTACCTCCGTCACCAAAATCCCAGGACCAATCAAGAATGTTACCGGTAGATTCGTCTCTGAAATTAACGGTGAACGGAGCAGGCCCTGAAGTTGTATCCGCACTGAATTCAGCGTCCGAGTTTCCCTGAGCAAATAATTCCCCCGTCTTATCTTTCCAGAGATCCCCTCCCAAAAATCCCAAGAAAATTAGCATAGTGATCCCCATTAAAAACCTTTTCATTATCGTCACCATCGCTCCTCCTTATTGGTAGGATTTATTTGGTTTTTTGGAATCGAGATCGCTCCCTCGCTATCAATGCTCGAAGTGGCAGAAAAAATTCTTCGCGAGCGGAGCAAAGCAATCTCACCGTCAGGCACTACTGTCCACTATTAATAAAATAATCTTATAATGTCAAGGAATTAATTGACGAAAAATATATATAGCTTTATACATTCCGATTAACCATCTGTTATTTTTCTTCTTTTCAACTGTTTTCTTCTGATCAGGGCATAAAGCGATTCGAGGGGTAAGTATTCCCGTATTAAAGCTATAAGCTTTTTTTCACAGAATTTATGAGTCGTTAAGTCCCTTCGGTAAGGAAGAATACCCCGGATGGGAGCATCAGTTAACCTCGCTATCACTTCGGGATTGGTCTTCGCTGCTATGCTCTTTTCCGGAGATACATTATTGATTACGATTCCTGCCACCGGGATGTTAGCTGCCTGAGCACATCGCACCGTGAGGAGGGTATGATTAATGGTGCCCAGGCTTGCCCGACTTATAATCAAAATTGGCAACTTAAGAAGGTTAATGAGGTCTAATATTAAAAAATCTCGATAAAAAGGCACTAACAAGCCTCCCGCACCCTCAACCAAAACAAATTCGTGGCGATTCGATTGTGCCTCAAAAATTTTTACCACTTTGTCAATATCAATGGTTATGCCTTCTAATTCAGCAGCGACTGCCGGGGCTAATGGCTCCTTGAACCGATAGGGAACAATACGTTCCAAAGGTTCTTTGGTACCGGACATGTGCCGCAGAAATTCCCCATCAGCGGGCAAGAGCATTCCCCGATCATCCATTAAACAGCCTGTCTCCGCTGGTTTCATAACGCTCACATCAAAGCCATCTTCACGAAGGACAGCCGCAAGGCCTCCGGCAACCATCGTTTTCCCCACCCCGGTGTCGGTGCCAGTGATAAAAAGCCCGCGGGAATAAGCAGTGTCTTTCATTCCCGTGCTCCGAAAATGGCGGTTCCAATCCGCATAATCGTTGCTCCTTCTTCAATGGCTACCTCGAAATCTCCTGACATTCCCATGGAAAGATGGGGAAAACAATGAGGAGCAGAAAGAAAAGGAAGAATGTGATCCCGAAGCCGGCGCAGCTTCTGGAAAAATGGTCGCGCCAGTTCCGGATCGGGAAAATATGGTGGCATCGTCATCAAACCCTTTACCTGAATCCCTTTAAGGGGAGATATGTCCTCCAGGAACGCAATCACTTGATCCGGGTTGAGGCCGGTTTTGGTTTCTTCTGCTCCAATATTGACTTGCATAAGGATATCCATAGGTTTTCCCACCCTAATGGCTCTCTCCGAGATCTCTTGGGCCAAACGAAGACTATCTACCGATTGAATCATAGAAAAAAGCGGTACCACATATTTCACTTTATTTGTCTGCATGTGTCCGATCATGTGCCAGGTTATTCCTTGACCGATTTGCACTATTTTTTCTTGCGCCTCCTGAACATAATTCTCACCGAAGGTAGTTAATCCAGCGGCTATTGCCTCCCTGACTCGAGCGATTTCTACTGTTTTTGATACTGCCACCAACGTAATCTCGTCTGGATTTCGCCCTATTTTTAGAGCCCGGTTGTAAATGCGATCTCGGATACGAGCAATATTCTCGGCAATAGTACTCATTGGATACGCCCTTATTATTCAAAAAGCCGGATAGCACCTACCTGCTTTAGAGCGGCTATTATCTCACAAACCGGCAATCCGATAACATTGGTATATGACCCCCTAACCTTTTCAATCATAAACATCCCGATTCCCTGAATCGCATAGGCGCCTGCTTTATCAAATGGCTCTTCAGTCTTTATATACCCTTTGATTTCTTTCTCATCTAATGCCTTCACTTTTACAAAACTTTCGATTTCATCGCCAAATGAAGTGGAATGGTAAGGATGGTAAATAAAGAAACCAGTAATCACTTTATGTTCCCGGCCACTTATTTTTTTCAGCATGGAGTAAGCTTCAGCTTCATCTTTTGGCTTACCCAGTATCGTTCCATCTATAAACACAACCGTATCAGCTCCCAAGATCCACCGGTCAACCTCCCTTTTTGCCACCTCAAATGCTTTCGCCCGGGAGAGCCGGGCAACATGTTCCCGGGGCGTTTCTCCATGAACTTCTAACTCTTCTACCTGAGGCGGAATCACTTCAAATGCTAAGCCTAAGGTTGTTAGAAGTTCCCTGCGCCGGGGAGAAGAAGAAGCCAAAATAAATGGAGGTAAAGTGGAGTATGGAGTTTTTTTCATATAAAGAATTTTATACACAAAACCAGACCTAAAGACAAGGGGGGAATAGAGAATGAGTTTGACGAACCGGTTAATTCCAATTATAATTGCAAACTATAAGCTTTTTTATTTTGAGCCATAATCTAATAGAAAGGAGGGACTAAGATGCGGGGTCTATTATTATGTTTAGTTTTAGCTACCATACTATTCAGTGGCATCACCTCAGCGCAGGATGATGGAATACTCGCCCTCCAGGCAACCGGAGGAACTATTTCAGGCATGGTAACGGATGCGAGTACTGGTTCGAGAATTGGAGGTGCCACAGTCACTGCAACCCCAGGAAATTACTCAACTACCTCAGCCAGCGCCAATCCCTTTACAGAGATAGGGAGCTATGTTCTCAGTAATATCCCCGCCGTGACCTATCAAGTTTCTGCTTCCAAATCCGGTTATGACACCAAAACCGTGACCAATGTGGCAGTTACCGATGGAAGTACCACCACTGTTGATTTAGCCCTGACGCAAGCAGGAGCGGCGAGTAAAATCCAGGTATCGCTTTCTCCGGCCGACGGCACAGTTAATGAACCGGTGACTATAACCGCCATCAGCCCGGGAACCAATGTTGAATATAAATTTTATGTCAATTACAATTCTTATTGTACCTCCCCTACCAGTCCTTACTGGCAGGAACAACAGAACTGGACCACTACCAATACTTTTACTTGGACGCCAACAAGCGCCGGAGAATACACACTGGTTATCTGGACTAAAGATACGCCCACTGAACCTACCTGTGCCAATATGATGGGAATGACTTATTGGGTAAGTGAATAAATTTAAAGGTCAAATTCGGCCACAATAAAGGTATGATCTGATGGCTTTTGCATCAGCCTGGGGCCAATATCAATCCAGGAACGAATTGACCTTTCGGCTAAGCTTGATGTAGCCCAGATATGATCAATTCGCCATCCAAGCCCCCGTTTCACTCCATTGGGAACTCGATAGTCCCAGAAAGTGTAGACTTCACCTCTTGATTCGTGTTTGCGAAACACATCTATAAACCCCCAGGACTTAACTGCGGAAAGGGCACTATGCTCATCTGGGTGGAACCCTATGCTTCCTAAAAGGTTTTTTGGGTTGTGCACGTCTATTGGCTCGGGGGCAACATTAAAATCCCCCACCCATAATAAAGGGTCAGTGGGTTGGAATTTCCTTGAAAAATAATCCCGCAACCGTTGAAACTAATCAAGCTTATACCTAAATTTTTCTGAGTCCGGTGCCAAACCCTGAGGAATATAGGTATTAACAATAGGGATATCTTTATAAGTACCGCTAATAAGTCTGCTTTCTTCCTGCATATCTCCATCCGCAAATCCAAAGGAAACATCCTTGAGGGGGCTTCTGCTTAAAATAGCTACACCATTGTACCCCTTTTCACCCCGGAAAGCACACCCATACCCTCCTTCTTCAAACCGCCTTACGGGAAACTCTGCGTCCTGGATTTTAGTTTCCTGAAGACATAAGACATCGGGTGATTCTTTTCCCAGCCAGTCTAAAATTATAAAAAGGCGGGCACGAATCCCGTTAGCATTAAAGCTGGCGACTTTCATTTGTTACTCTTGAAAATCATCTACTTTTTTAGGAAAAGATAGGCCGCAAGGCCAAGAAGAATTATCGCAAAAAAATTTTTAAAAAGAAATCCAGGGACACCATACCTATTTATTTCTGTTTTCGATTTTCTACCGGCCCTCCGGGGTTTAAGAACCCGACCGAGCGCCTTCTCCGGTTTTTCCGCAAAACCTCACTGCCAGGCGCCCGCACCATTCCGCCATTAAGTCTATATATGGCGGAATCGTCATCATCAAAAAAAATGTCTGCCGGCGTCTGTTGCCACGTTGGATAATATGATGAGGAAAGCCCGAAGCCACCACTTTTGCCGGTCCTGCCATGGAGAGAATATTACAAAACTCTCCCGGAGCGTCAAGAATGTGTTGTATGGTGTCCCCGGATTTTTCCAATCGTCCGATCGTGTGGAAAGGTTGTGAACGTTAAGTACGAACGTCCCCTCAATCGTTTCGCGGTTCTGTTCGTAATCCATTGGGGTCATATAATTTAAATATAAATTACGCCGTAGCACCCTTGGTCCTTGAAAAAAAGAGCTTTCTATCCAATATTTCTCAGTACTTTCTTTATTATCTTCGAGAATCGTTTCCTTTCCTCTGAGCCCAAGGAAAGCTTCGTTTGGGAGGCTTTTATCTAATAATCAGAATGCTCCCTCAATAAATCGGCCTTAGAAATCATACACGCCTGGCCCGCTCCTGCCTATTTGAGCAAGTATCTGGCAATTAAAAGCTTCTGGATCTCTTCAGTTCCTTCTTCGAAGTGAAAGGAACGAACATCCCGGAAGTGTCGTTCCAATGGATAGGCCTTCGTATAACCAATACCTCCATGAATTCTCAGCGCCATCTCAGAAATACGGATAACCATCTGCTCTGCAAAAAGTTTGGCCATGGCAGCCTCTTTTACTATGTCCTGGCCCTGATCAAACTTCCACGCCGCTTCGTAAGCGAGTAGTCGCGCAGCTTGAATCTCGGTAGCCATCTGGGCAATGTTGTTTTGAATGGCCTGACGGCTGGCAATCAGCTTGCCGAAGGTGGTCCTTTTCTTCGCATAGTCAATGGCAAGGTCCAACATCTTTTGGGCCAGCCCCACGCAGCAAAAGGCAATAGACACCCGGCTTAAATGAAGCATGCCAAAAGCAACATCCAACCCCTTTCCTTTCTCGCCAAGAATATTGTGGGCTGGCACCCGGCAGTTTTCGTAAATCACATTGTAATGGCGAGGGCCAACGCATCCCATCATTTTAGCCATGGGTTTGAGGATTAAACCTTCGGTGGGCACATCCACTAAGAAGGCCGTGACACCCTCCTCAGTTGCAGCGAATGCATAAATCAGTTTAGTGTATCCAGGGAAGAGGGTAATAAGCCACTTGTGTCCATTTAGAACATAGTAATCACCATCCTGAATAGCTTTGGAGTTAATATCCCTTCCGGTACCCGCCTCAGGCTCAGTCAGGCTGTTTGCCGCCCAAATCTCTCCTGTTGCCAGTTTCGGCAGGTACTTTTTCTTCTGCTCCTCCGTCCCAAAGTATAGGAGCGGCCTCCAGAAAAGCCCGTTCATGGTGTGAGCAATAAGCCTGACCGTGGCATAAGCTTTGGCCAGTTCCTCAAGAACCGTAAACCACTCCACCACGCTCCATCCCTCTCCCCCATATTCTTTAGGAATTGTGAGGCCAAAAAAACGTCCCTTTTTCAATTCCTCTACCAGTGCTTCGGGGAATCTCTCCTCCTCTTCCAAAGGCTCCGATAAGGGATTCAGAACCTTTTCTACCCATTTTCGGGCTTCCCGTTTAAATTCTAAAATCTGTCCGGAAAGGCTGAAATCCATTTCCCCCTCCTTTCTCCTGATTAACCGATCATGGTTAAGCCACCATCCACACTGAGTATCTGGCCGGTTAAATATCTGGAATCCTCGCTTGCGAAAAAGGATACAACGTCAGCTACATCTTCAGGTACACCAAGCCGTTTCATGGGAATCATCTGTGCCACTGCCTCCATAATCCTTTTCCCTTTTTCACCCTCATGGAGTCCTTCCAAAAGCGCGGTCTGTACTGGTCCTGGACTCACACAATTGACCCTGATATTAAACCTGGCTAACTCTCGTGCTAAGGCTTTTGAACTGGCCATAATGGCAGCCTTGGTCCCGCAATAGAGCACCTCTCCTGAGTTCCCAATCCTTCCGGCATCTGAGCCAAGGCTGACGATGTTCCCGCTTTTCTGTTCTATCATGTAAGGGATGCAAACATGGGTAACATTCAGAAAACTCCGGTAGTTCACATTGATGATTTTGTCCCAAAGCGCCTGATCGGTATCCACAAAGAACTGTGATTTGTCAATTCCTGCATTGTTGATAAGGATATCAATCGATCCGTATTTTCGATGAACTGTCGCCCCTGCTTCTTTTGTTTTTCCATAGTCAGTAACATCGCATTCGATTGCTAAAGCGTCCACACCCAGTTTGCGGATTTCTTCTGCTGTTTTGTCGGCTACATCTTTCTTAATATCAAGAAGCCCAATGTTTGCTCCGTCTTTAGCAAGACGCATAGCAATGGCCCGGCCAATGCCCTGAGCACCACCTGTCACTATTGCTGTTTTTCCATTTATGCTCATTATGTTTTTCTCCTTTGAAGTTTTTATTAGTGAAGGTTCTTACCCGAGCATTAAACTCAAGACGCTTTCTCTATGGGTCAGGAATTCTTATGGTCCCATCCTTTTTTTTCCACTGAAAGCAAACGACCTCTTCAAAAGCTTCCTCCGCTTCCCGGCACTTGTTGCAGTAAATGCATTGTAGAATGTCTTTTTTGCGACCATCCTGGTATTTCTTGGGCCAATAAGGGTCACAGAGAATAGGGCGCGCTATTCCTACCATATCGGCTTCGTTGTTCGTAAAGACACTTTCGGCTACTTTTGCAGTTGGAATCCGGCCAGCTGTAATGATGGGGATATTGAAGCCAGCATTATTTATGGTTTTCTTAATTTCAGCAGCCAGGTAAACGTTCACCTTTTCCGGCATCCACTTCGGCGGCATCGACCTATGCCCGCTATACCCAGTATATGGATCTAAGGCTTCACCCTCCTTAGGAATTGCATCCTCGAACTTCCCTCCCGCCGAAACACTTATGTAGTCAAGGCTAAGCTCAGCAAGGCGGACGGCTATTGCCCTGCCCTGTTCAAGGCTGTTT
This sequence comes from Pseudomonadota bacterium, assembly GCA_043798555.1. Taxonomy (GTDB): domain Bacteria; phylum Desulfobacterota; class WTBG01; order JAGOGO01; family JAGOGO01; genus JAZDOO01. Next base: position 8,834 of record JAZDOO010000319.1, read on the forward strand.
CCTCCCAAAGTGAACTCATCGCCGTTTATGCGTGCCCCAAGTACAAAATCATCTCCCACTGCCTTTCGGCTCGTTTCTACCACTTCTTCGGCTAAACGGAGTCCTTTTTTCATTGATCCGCCGTAATCGTCATTGCGATGATTGTGCCGAGAAAGCATTGAGGCCATGGTGTAAGAATGTGCGAAATGGAGTTCTACTGCATCAAATCCTGCCCTCCGTGCCCTTTCAGCCGCCTGGGCAAAGAGGCCGGGAATCTCTTTGACCTCTTCCAGAGAAAGATCGTTGACAGTTTGCCGGTACCCGCTTCGGGAAATTTTGAGAAAATGGACGAGTTGGGTAGCGATCTTGGCTTCTGATTCCGAATGGATACGGTTGGTCAACTCTCTGAGGCCCGGAACAAATTCGTTCTCGCTTAAACGTAAGAGCTGACCGCTTTTTTGTTTCTTAACCGAGACCGCCTCGGTGACCACTATGCCAGCCCCTCCTTTGGCGTAAAGCACGTACCTGCCAATCAAGGAGTCCGTGACGTGTCCTTCTGGCGTTGCCAGGCGGGTAACCACAGGTGGCATCATGATATGGTTATTCAATAGTAGTTTGTTATTTATGTTGTAAGGTTCAAAAAGTTTCATGAACAGACTCCATTTTCCATTCGTTAATAAAAGGTCCTTCAGGCTTTCAAGTGGGTACCCCCAACATCTTGTGGTAGAGGGTTATTAAATTGGCGGCGGCTCCGACGAGCATGGGAGGGGCTAATTCTCGCAGCCGCGCTATAAAGCATTTGTAGAACGATCATGAAACAGAGTATAATCTCGACCAATAATCTGGCAGGAGGGTCGAGATGGAAGATAGGGAGTTGTATACAGCCTTGTTGGGATTGAAGTATCCCTGGCGGGTAAAGGAAGTCAAGTTGAACCTCGCAGCCGACCGGGTAGATGTCTGGGTAGAGGAAGCAAAGGAAGCGAAGTGGTTTTGTCCTGAGTGTAAGAAGTCCGTGCCGATATATGATCATGCCGAAGAGCGGGTCTGGAGGCATTTGGATACCTGCCATTGCCAGACTTATCTGCATGCCCGTTTGCCGAGGACGAAGTGTTCGGAGCATGGAGTCCGGAAAGTAGTAGCTCCGTGGGCTGAACCCGGTTCTCGTTTTACGTTGCGATTTGAGAGCAAGTTGATAGACACCTTGAAGGAATGCGACGTAACCGGGGTGGGCCGCCTTATGGATTCGAGTTGGGATGAGGTTTGGAGAGTTATGGAAAAAGCCGTACAGAGCGGTCTGAGCCGGAAAGAGCAACGGATTCCGGAATATTTGAGTATCGATGAGAAGGCCTTTGCCAAGAGGCACCGATATGAGACGCTGGTTTGTGACCTGAAGAAAGCTACGGTTGAATACGTGATAGAAGACCGAGAGCAAGCGAGTCTGGAGAGTTACTACGGTCAGTTTAATGATAAAGAACGGGAGAAGGTAAAGGCCGTAGCTATGGATATGTGGGACCCTTATATTGCGGCTACCCGGGCCTATATTCCCCAAGCAGAGGATAAGATTGTCTTTGATCGGTTTCATGTTACTCGCCAAGTTACCGAGGCGGTAGATAAAGTAAGACGTCACGAACATAAGGCCTTGATGGCCCAGGGAGACGAGACGTTGAAGAAAACCAAGTATCTTTGGTTGGCCAATAAGGAAAATATTCCGGAATGGCGCAAAGAGGAATTTGTTGCCATAAAAGGGATGAACCTGAAGACCGGTCGAGCATGGGCGATTAAGGAATCGTTGCGCAAATTTTGGACCTATCATTATCCCAAGAATGCCCTTACCTATTTCAAACGCTGGTATTTTTGGGCCACCCATTCCCGATTGGACCCGATGATTAAGGCTGCCAAGACGTTGGAACGGCATCTGGCAAATATTGTGACCTACTTTAAGCATCGTATTACCAATGCTACGGCAGAAGGGTTAAATAGCAAGATATAGATGGTCAAGTTAATGGCCTGCGGCTTTCGTAATCGGGATCATTACCGGACTGCCATCTATTTTCACTGCGGCGGTTTAGACCTATATCCACGTTTAACCAATTAACTTGGGTGACCATCTGCTTTATCAAATAACCACTATATCTTGGGGTCACCCACTCAAAACCCTGATGCGCCATAAAACAGCAGTTCTCTCCCTTCAGGACAAATGTAGACGTCCCTTTCTTCGTCATAGCGAAAGTTCTCTTTGTGATACTTGTTCTCCTCCTTC
>JAZDOO010000332.1:0-5316 GCA_043798555.1 Pseudomonadota bacterium
TTTATAAATCTCATAATTCCACCGGGATGGTAGATGACCCCTAATTTCGAAGATGGAATGCCGATTCGTACATCTTTTCTTGCAATACGGATGTCGCAGGTAGCGGCCAGCTCGCATCCTCCACCAATAGCATGACCGTTAATCATCGCTATAGTTGGGTAGGGGAAATTTATAATCTCTTGCAAGGCGGCCCACATAGGCTCTTTGGTTTCGAGGTCCTCGGCAGTTTCTGGACCAATATTCATAGGAATGGCGGCAAAATCCAACCCGGAGGAGAAAGCCTTATCGCCCGCCCCCCGAAGGACCAGACACCGAATTTGATCCTCCTTTTTCAGAACGGTCAATATTTCCACAAATTGCGAAAGCAACAATGTAGAAAGAGCATTTCTGCGTTCTGGGCGGTTGAGCGTGAGGGTACAAACTCGCTCTTGTTTTTCAATGAGCAATAGTTCTTGTTCCAAATATTCTCCTTTTGTGTCTAAAAGGCCTGAAAATTTTTTCGAAAGGGTTGGTCACAAATTCGGGTTAAATCCGGGTGTATTGATGTAGACGGATTGTTCCTCGGAAATATCCCCAATGAAAACATACCCCGGATCCTGAGCAAGCATAAATTCTATTTTCGCATTTTGGGCTGCAATAAAAGTAGTGATTCCACAAGCCCAAAAAACAGGGACCTCATCATCCTTAATGGTTACCTTGCCGCCAAAATCAGGTTTATTAATATCCGCAATGCCTATGGCCTTCGGGTCTCCTATCCAAACCGGAGCTCCATGGGCTCGGGGCACCTTAGCGGTAATTTCAACGGCTCTCGGTAAAAGCTTTCGTCGAATGGGTCGCATACTCACCGCCAGACCTCCCCAAAAAGGGCCTGCTGGATTAGTCATGATGTTGGTTACGTACATTGGAACGGCGACATTTTCCTCGACATGTCGCATGGGAATTCCCGCCTTGATGAGGCTTCCCTCAAAAGTGATGCTGCCCCCCATTAGGAAAGTAATTAAATCATCCCTCCAATACGATTTTATATCCGACACGACTTCCTTTACCTTACCATTTTCAAATACGCGATAACGGGGGAGGTCCGTCCGAAGATCGGCCCGATCCGCCAAAATTTTTGTTTCGTACACTCCAGGTTCCAAAACTTCAAGAACCGGCTCGGCTACAGGATTTCTTACACAATAGAGAAGGAAATCAAAGGCATATTTCTTGGGAATTGCCTTCATGCTTATCTGCATATATCCGTAACACATGCCCGATGTCGGCCTCACCAGACCATTTCGAAAAAGAAGTCTTGCTTCTTTAGGAAGCATTTTGCTGTAATCGGTCATCTTGACGATCCCCTTTCCGCTAAAAAATGATGTAAGCTGGCTATTCATAAATTTGCTTCCGAAAAGACCAAATCCTGGGAACAAAACCAAGAAATAGTAATAAGGCGGAGCCACCTACAAGAAAAGCAGAGATAGGACGAGAGAAAAATATAGTCAAATCTCCCACCGATATAATGAGAGATTGTCGAAATGCATTTTCAAAAATCGGACTAATCACCATAGCCAAGACCATGGGGGCAATTTCGAAATTAATTTTCTTAAAGATATACCCTATTACCCCAAACACAATCATTACCCAAATTTCCGCAATACTGTTGTTCGGAATATATACGCCGATAACACAAAAGATGAGTATTAAAGGAAACAATAAGGAGTAGGGTACTTTTAAAACCTGAATCCAAAGTCCAATGAGGGGTAAATTGAGAATTAAAAGCATTCCATTGCCGACATACATACTGGCAATCGTCCCCCAGAATAGGTCTGGATGCGTGGACAGGAGCATGGGTCCTGGTTGGATTCCGAATAGCATCAATGCTGCTAAAAGGATAGCAGTAGTTACATTGGCGGGTATGCCAAGAGTCAAGAGAGGGATAAAGCCAGTAGTCGCTGCTGCATTGTTTGCTGCTTCCGGTCCAGCCACCCCTTCAATGGCTCCCTTTCCGAATTGCTCTGGATGCTTGGACAATTTTCGCTCCACCGCATAGGAAGCAAAGGTCGACAGGACGACTCCCCCTCCTGGGAGAATGCCCAAAATAGATCCAACAAGAGTACCTCTCACGATGGGCATTACAGAAGTTCCCCAATCCCTCCTGTTGGGGAGTAAATGATCTATGTGCTTTGTAACCAGAGTTCTTTTTATCTCTTCTTCTACATTCAACATAATTTCCGTGACTCCAAAAACCCCCATAATAACCGGGATTAACCCTACGCCATCCATCAGCACAGGTATTCCAAAAGCAAATCGGGCTTCTCCTGTTACGATATCAAATCCAACGGTCCCCAAAAACAAACCAATCATTCCGGAAATAAGTGAATTGATAAGGGAACCTCCAGATAAAAATGTTAAGGTTATCAGTGCGAGGCACATCAAAGAAAAATATTCCGGCGGACCAAAACGAAGCGCAAATTCAGCTAACGGACTTCCGAGAAAAACGAGTAAAAATACGCCCACGGTCCCGGCAATAAAGGAACCAAATGCTGCAATACCAAGAGCTGGGCCCGCTCTCCCTCGAAGTGCCATTTGGTGCCCATCTAAGCAGGTAACAACTGATGCAGCTTCACCAGGAATATTTACCAAAATGGAAGTAGTGGATCCTCCATACATGGCACCATAATAAATTCCCGCCAGCATTATGATGGCCGGAACAGGCGTTAGATAAAAGGTTGCCGGAAGGAGAAGGGCGATCGCGGCGGGCGGCCCCAGTCCTGGAAGGACCCCTACAAGAGTTCCGCCAAGAGCTCCGAGGAAACAAAACAAAAGGTTCTCTGGTACCAGTATAACCTGGAAACCAGAAATTAGATTGTATAGCGCATCCATCCTATCCTATGTACACCAAAAAACCTTTGGGCAGATTTATCTTCAATAAATTCTGAAACAACATGTACGAGATAAAAGATACTGTTAAACTGGTAAAAATGGCATAAATCCAGGTTTTTCGTCCCATAATTTTAAAAAGGGCACCCAAAAAAACAAAAGTACATAAAAAAAACCCTAAATAGCTTAGGGTACTGGCATAAAAAATCAGGAGTAGCAAAACCGCAATAACACTCCTTCTGAATCGCCATGAAATGGGAGGCAAAGGCGAATTTTTCAATTCTCTTGATAAAGTAATCAACTTGAGTGAGGAGAGTAAAATGACCACACACCCGATGATAAAAGGAAACATGCCGGAGCCCGGCTGGCGAAATGAACCCAATTTAAGGCCCGCCGAGGCGATACAAATCAAAATCCCGACAACGATCCAAATGATGAACAGAGTAGGCTGGCTCGTTTTCATGGGACATCACTTCTCCTGCTTCGCAATATCCTTCAGTAAGGCCCCAATGACTTCGCGGTCTTTTTTCATATCGCTTAACAATTCGCCTGCCGAGCCGTAATAAAGCTCGAAGCCCGCCTTTTTTGAAAACTCCTTAAGGGCGGGAGTTTCTGTCGCTTCCTTCACTGCGCCGTGTAGTTTATTTATGACTTCCTTGGGCGTTTCTTTGGGAGCAAACAAGCCAGCGTAATACGGCGCGAGTCCCAAATCATATCCAAGCTCTTTGAAAGTTGGAATTTCGGGCATAAACGAAACCCTCTGCGGATGCTGAATGGCCAGAATGGTTAGCTTGCCGGCTTGGACATGGCCTCTGATGGACGCTAAAGAACCGATTCCAAGATCGATATGGTTTCCTAGCACCCCCACGACGACATCGCTGGCTCCCTTGAAGGGGACCGGTATCATTTCCAGCTTGTTCCCCTTCGACAAAGCCACTCCCAGAATGTTATACTGGTGACCAACGCCCAGGTGGCCCCACCGGACCTTGTTGGGATTACTTTTAGCATAACTGATGAATTCGTCCAGGTTTTTCCATGGGGCATTTTTATTGGAGAACAAAGCATAGGGGAAAGCAAGGTATCTCGCGATTGGTTTTAAATCCTGAGTGCTGTAATTTGCCTTTCTGAAATGGCTGTATAAATCGGGATCACATGCAGTAGAGGTAAAAGCGCTAATGGTGTACCCATCAGGTCTTGCTTTTGCGACATAGTTTCCGGCAATGATCCCCGATGCACCCGGTCTGCTCTCAACCAGAACAGGTTGTTTGAGATATCTTTGCATCTCATTGGCGAGAGCTCTGCAGGCCACATCCGATCCTCCCCCGACTGGGTATTCGATAACAATAGTTATCGGACTACTCGGAAACCCCTTTTCCTCTGCTCCGACGCTGGAAATAACACCCACAAGTAAAATAATGGTGATTATGGCAAAGGATGAATACCGTTTCTGCATGAGCACTGCCTCCTTTCCTTTTAGAAAGAATTAATTTCTCTTATTTTTGACCCGGTATATTCAAAAATGAAATAAAAATCAGGAGTTCCAAAAAATGATAACCAGGACCTGGAGAGTCAATGCCATTTTCTTTTTGTTGTCTGTTTTGCGCAGGAATTTCCTCTTGCCCAAAGAAGGAAAGAAACGATGCCTGTCTTAGGGTAATTCCACCTATGGGAATTATATTCATTTCCTAAACTTTTCTATTGGAAATGATCTTCCAAAGAAAATTGTTTTTTAAGAACTGATCAAAAAAAAATCAAAAAATACTGGAATTTATCTCTGGCCTGTATGACGAATTAAGGAAATGAGTAGATACCCACGGGCTCACGCCCGTGGCACTTCAAAAGGTACGAAGCGCTTTAGTATTTTTGCATTCACCCACTGGCATACACCCGTGGTCCTCTGCCATTCTTGATAGACCTCAAAAATGAGTTCCTGAAAAGTAGCCCCGTAATAGTAAATAAGGATAGATTTATTGTCAAGCAAAATATTTTGGAAAAATATTTTGGATGTTATTTAAAAATCAAAACCGGACTGTTTTTGAGAGATTTAAGATTTAAAACCGGACTCTATGGGAGCTTCTATGATAAGGTTAGGAAAACTACATTTTCATAGAGGAGAAAGGGATGACAGAGCAAGTTCATAAGCGTGAATGGGGACGCCCTTAGTTGCGGCCTGGCAAGGCCACATGGTTTTATAGGTGGGAAGCCTATCCAGGTAACCGTTAGCCACGGGCCTGGAATCGAGCCTTGCAGGTGCAGTGGTAACACTGTGCTTGATGCGTAGGCGCGAGAGGAGGCGAGGTGCAAGAGGAGTGCGGGACATCCTATATTCCTCCTGTCAAGAAAAAAATGAGTTGGTGAAAAATTCGAGGGTTAGCAACTTCGCCTTATTTTGACTACACTTCTCCCGTAAGTTCTAGAAAGAACTTTTTCCAATCGACGAATCTCTCACTTCGA
>JAZDOO010000216.1:0-11555 GCA_043798555.1 Pseudomonadota bacterium
CAGGATTCAATGGAGTCCTGCTGATGTTATTGCTTGGTATAAACAGCAGCAACGTCGTAAAACCATTGCTCAGGAGTCTCATAAGAAACGATGGCTTTTTGATCATCCCTTGCATGTACCATAAACGGCGCTGTAGTACTAAGTACCATCTGAGCAAACCTCTCCAAAGGCTCGTCAATATTATTTACAACTTCCTCCAATCCATTAATCACTTCTAATCCTATAGATTCAATTACCTCGAAAAGAAGGTTTTCTTTACTTTTAAAATAGTAATAAATCAAAGGATTCTTAATTTTTAACTTCTTGGTAATATCTCTAATAGAGGTTTTCGGATACCCGAATTCATAAAACAGATTTGTTGCTTCACTTAGTATTGCGCAACGACTCGGGGACGTTGTCCACTTTTATCACTTGTTTTCTCAAAACGGTCAGCTTCGTATGTTGGGTTGAGGAACGAAACCCAACACCCAATTGAGGTGGTTTGGGGTCAAAGCGTTCCCCTTGACAAACTGCCTATTTGACCACTTATTTCCTCGAAACTCCTCCTTATCCTTGGCTCCTGCCCCGGCAGAACCTGAAACCGATTCCTCGCCATCCCAAAATATCTCCGTTCCCCCCAGCAGATTACGTGGTAATAGGTTCCTGGACACTGCGTGAGTCATTATGCTTTCTTTACTCCGAGATGTTTAATTAACTCACCAAGAGGTGCAATAGTCACTTTTTTCTCTGCAGGATATGATTCTTTGACCGGAGCGATTATCCATGCTTCTTCAATACCTAAATCGCTCAGGGCGCTGAAAAAGCCTCGAGTTACGCTTGGGGAGGTGGATGCCTTAAACTCTACTGCTATACGCCTATTCCCTTTTTCAAGAATTAAATCAATTTCCGAACCTGAGGCAGTGCGATAGAAAGAGCCCTTCCACTTCGGTAAAGAAGAGAGGATATTCTCAATGACCAAACCTTCCCACGAGGCACCATAGACAGGGTGGCCGAGAAGTTCATTATAATTCTCTATTCCAAGGAGGGCATGAAGTAATCCTGTATCCCTGATGTACACTTTCGGTGATTTAACCAACCTTTTTTTTAGATTGGTTGTATAGGGAGGGAGCAGTCTCAGAACAAAGGTTTGCTCAAGCAGGTCAACATACGAACGTACTGTATGGTGGCTTACACCAAGAGATTCTCCGAGTTTTGAGCTGTTTAGAAGCTGTCCATGCAGGTGAGCAGCCATTTTCCAGAACCGCTCGAGTGTTTTTGCCGGAGTTCGGAAACCAAGCTGGGGGATGTCCCGCTCGAGAAATGTTCTGATAAAGTCGAGCCGCCATTCGAAACTTTCGGTATCATCACGAATAAGATAACTTCTCGGGAAACCACCCCTCAGCCAGAGTTTTCTTAATATAGTTAAATTGTTATTCTTATCAACCTCCTTGAAAAGAAAAGGCGTCAATTCAAGATACGATATTCTCCCCGCTAAGGTCTCCGAGCTTTGTCTTATCAGGTCAGGAGAAGCTGACCCCAGGATGATAAATTGTCCATTTCGCCTGTTTTCATCAATAACACTCCGTAAGACCGAAAAGAGCTCCGGCATCCTCTGGATTTCGTCAAGGCAGATAAGTTTACCGGCATTGACACTAAAAAATGCTTCCGGGTCTCTTAGTTTGTTGGTATCTGACGGACGTTCAAGGTCAAGATAGACGGAATTTTTTATTGTGGCAATAAAGGCCTTCGCCAATGTTGACTTTCCGCACTGGCGGGGACCGAGGATGGTTACTGCAGGAATATTCTTTATTTTCTGCCGGATTGTTTCCGTGAGGGCGCGCTCAAGATAACTTTGCATATTGGAAGTTTAGCATCCAATTTTCAAAGATGCAAGGTTTTTTGAGAAAGTGATTGGTAAAGTTGGTAATAATGTGCCATAGTATCTATTCTCAATTCCGTGCCAAGCACGACCAGGTTAAATAATGAACGATAAACATTAGGCGATAAATAAGGTCTATTGTCCGAAGTTCATAGTGAATTTCTCGCTAAAAGCGTAATAACAACAGGGAGCAGTTTTTCCGTTTTAAACCTACGCTTAGAGTGATGGTTCGTTTACTGATAACGAATAGAAAGGAGCAGCGATGGAAGTCATTAAAATCATGCCCTGTCTTGATATGAAAGAGGGGAGAGTGGTTAAGGGCGTCAATTTCATTAATATCAAGGATGCGGGTGACCCGGTAGAAAATGCCGCCTTTTATCAAAAGGAGGGGGCTGATGAGTTAGCCATGCTGGATATTGTCGCCACCGTCGAGAACCGAAAAACCCGTTTGGAGTGGGTAAAAAATGTTTCCTCAGTTATTAACATCCCTCTTACCGTGGGGGGTGGAATATCCACTTTGGAGGATATTGAACTAGTTTTGGCGGCCGGGGCTGATAAGGTTTCTATGAACAGTGCCGCGGTAAAAAATCCCGAGCTGGTGAGTGATGCTGCAAAACGATTCGGGTCGGAAAGGATTACTATCGCCATCGATGGAAGAAGAAATAAGGAGATGCCCTCGGATTTTGAATTGGTGGTTTCAGGGGGCACAAAACCGGTGGGTAAAGATGCGGTGGAATGGGCAAAAAGGTGTCAGGATTTAGGGGCAGGGGTAATTCTTCCTACCAGTATGGACGGAGACGGAACTCAGAAAGGCTATGACCTGGAGTTCACCAAAGCTATTGCCGATGCTGTCACTCTTCCGGTGGTGGCTTCGGGTGGAGCGGGAACGTTGGAACATTTCTACGAAGGAGTAGTTTTGGGAGGAGCACAGGTTTTATTGGCTGCCTCAGTTTTTCATTACCGAATCTTAAGCATCCGGGAGGTAAAAAAGTATCTCCAGGAAAAGGGTTTAAGAGTACATTTATAACAATATTAATTAGTTAAATAACTTAACGTTAGAAAAGAGCAAGCATGAAAGAGTGGTTCCTTCCCGCACTTTTTACTTTCTTCTTGTGGGGTATGTGGGGGTTTATTCCCAAATTCACCACCAGGTACATAAGCCCAATAAGTGCTGTCGTCTTTGAAGCCTTGGGTGCGATGATCGTGGGTATTTTTATTCTCTCTATCCTCAAATTTCGGCCGGAGGTTCACCCCAAGGGCATAGGGCTGGCTATTGCAACCGGGATCTTTGGTATCCTTGGAGCGCTTTGCTATCTTACGGCAATTAAAAAGGGAAAAGTCTCGGTAGTCGTAACCATGACAGCGCTCTATCCGATTTTTAGTATTGGGCTCGCTGCCCTTATCCTCAAGGAACCAGTCACCCTCAAGGAGGGAATCGGAATACTTTTCGCCTGTATTGCCATCGTGTTCTTTTCAATTTAAAAAAGGAAAGTGGTAACCAAACATGGATAAGATAGATAAACGGTACCTTTCACCAACGTCAATTATTGACAGTGACCATAAGGACATTATCAAATTTGCATTGGAAACCGTAAACGGCGCGAGTAAAGATCCGATTGTCAGGGCAGTAAAACTTTACTATGCGGTACGTGACCGCATCTGGTATGATCCTTATTACCCTTTCTGGCTTCCTGAGCATTACCGGGCAAGTAATGTCCTGAAGGCTGGCCGGGGTTTTTGTGTGTGCAAAGCATCACTCCTTTGTGCCCTTGGAAGAGCGTGCGGTATTCCCTCAAGAGTAGGGTTTGCTACCGTTCGCAATCACCTTGCAACCAAACAGCTCTTCGAATTCATCGGCACTGACATCTTTGCGTATCATGGATTTGCCGAATTTTACCTGGAAGGAAAGTGGATCAAAGCCACGCCCACATTCAACATTGAGCTCTGCAACAAGTTTAATGTTCCCCCTCTTGAATTCAACGGCCGCGAAGATTCCCTTTTCCATGCTTATAACCAGGAGAAAAAAGAGTTCATGGAATATATGGAGTTCCATGGCTCCTATGCTGATATACCGGTTGAAACCATCGTAGCTGCTTGGAAAAAGGTCTATGGAAAGGAAAGGGTGGAGTATTGGGTTGAATATATAGAGAAAACAGGAGGGCAGACTTTTCACGATTTTGCGAACGAAGAGGTCTGGACCGGTAGCGGTTGAACCACTCAACAAACTGTATAGAGAGCTTTCAGACTCCGATTAATTCCTCTCATTATTCAACGGCTTATGAAAATCGTATCGTCAATCCTATGGATTCTTTTGACCATTCTCTTTGCGGTAGCCTTTGCCATAGTAACCGGAATTGTTAATCCCCAGGAAAAAATCAATGCTCTTTGGTTGGTGGTAGCTGCGGCATGTTTCTACACCCTTGCGTATAGATTTTACGGAGCCTTTCTTGCAGCCAAGGTTGTCGCCCTCGATGACCGGAGAGTAACCCCTGCCTTCCGTTTAAACGATGGTAAGAACTTTTATCCCACCAACAAATGGGTACTTTTTGGGCACCATTTTGCTGCCATCGCGGGGGCAGGCCCTCTTATTGGACCAGTGCTGGCAGCCCAATTTGGTTATCTCCCTGGTTTCTTGTGGATTCTTATTGGGGCGGTGCTTGCCGGAGGGGTCCACGACTTTATCATTCTGGTTGCTTCTTTACAAAGGGATGGGAAATCCCTTGCCCAGATCGCCAAGGAAGAAGTTGGCCCGGTAACCGGATGGGCAGCCCTTGCCGCCATCCTTTTTATTTTGATCGTAGCCATGGCCGGTCTGGGGCTGGCAGTGATAAACTCCCTTTTCCGGAACCCCTGGGGGACGTTTATCATTGGCATGACCATTCCCATTGCCCTATTCATGGGAATATACATGAAATCCATAAGACCCAACAAGGTTGCTGAAGTTTCTCTGATCGGGGTTACGTTGCTTATCCTCACGGTAATCTTTGGAAGGGCGATTCTTTCATCCCCTTTGTCCTCAATTTTTAATCTGGAAAAGAACCCCCTCTCCATGCTTTTAGCGATCTATGGATTTGTGGCCTCGGTGCTTCCGGTGTGGATGCTCCTTGCCCCCAGGGACTATCTTTCTTCATTCATGAAAATCGGGGTCATCATTCTTCTGGCTCTTGGGGTACTGGCGGTAAATCCTCAGGTTCTTATGCCCCCCCTGACAAAATTTATCCATGGGGGCGGTCCGATCATACCCGGGACCCTTTTCCCTTTTGTGTTTATCACCATTGCCTGTGGCGCCCTTTCAGGTTTTCACGCCCTTATCTCTTCGGGGACAACCCCCAAGATGATAGAAAAAGAAAGCTATGCCCGAGCGATCGGGTATGGAGCCATGCTTACCGAAGGTTTTGTGGCAATCATTGCCTTAATCGCTGCTACAGTCCTTATCCCCGGAGACTATTTCGCCATTAACTCCAAACTTTCTTTTCCCGAGCTTTCCGCGCTGGGGTTTCCGGTTGCGAAGATTAATGAACTTTCCTCTCTGATTGGAGTGAAATTGGAGGGAAGACCGGGAGGAGCGGTTTCATTAGCAGTGGGGATGGCCTCTATTTTTTCCTCCCTGCCATTTTTGAAACATCTCATGGCCTACTGGTATCAGTTTGCCCTGATGTTTGAAGCGCTTTTTATCCTTACCACGATTGATGCGGGAACAAGGGTAGCCCGGTATGTGGTGCAGGAGCTCGGAGGATATATTTATCCACCCTTTGGGAACCTGAGTTCCATTATGGGTAACTTAGTTGCAAGTTTTCTCGTGGTCTTTGCCTGGGGGTATTTTATCTACACCGGATCCATATCCACGATTTGGCCCCTCTTTGGAACTGCCAACCAGCTTCTGGGAATGCTTGCCCTTTGCATCGGGACAACCTTGATCATTAAAATGGGAAAGGTAAAATATGTTTGGGTTACGTTAGTGCCCATGCTGTTTATGGCAATAACCACTTCTACTGCTGCGGTGAAACTGCTCAACGATTTTTCAATTAAGGCATTTTCCTCTTCCCCTGAGGCCTTTACCTTTAAAATCAATGCCCTCTTAGTGGGTATCCTGCTTTTTTTAGCCCTGGTCATCGTCATTAATTCATTCGTAACATGGTATCGGTTTTTTGCCCCCAAATGATGCTTTCCTTTAGCCGTTATACGTTTGCCTTAGGCAAGAACTGATGGAAACAATACCTTCATGAAATTATTACCTACGCCCAGTTACCTCCGGAGTAACCTCATACAAGCTATTGATTTTCCGGTCTCCCTTCAGGCGAAGCATCTTGCTACCATGTTATTGACGAAAACCTCACCTGAATTTCGCCAGGAAATCGGGCAAGCGCTTTTGGATGAACTGTCATTATCGGCGGGAATTGAGTTAGCGAAACTAAAGGTTTCTGCCACTCAGCAGTATCATAAAAAAAGTAAAGGGCGAATAGTGTTTAAGCAGTACGGCTATTACCGTCCGAAAACTTGTTATCTCTATATTCAAAATCAAACCCCGGTGCGGAGACAAGATGTTGCCCCCAAGACCTTTGTAGATACATTGCTTCACGAGTGGATGCATCATTATGACCACTATAAGCTGAGGATACATTCTTTGCATACGAGCGGCTTTTATCTGCGATTAAGAGATTTAAAAGAAAAGTTGGGCTTGCGCTGAGGGCTTGATGGTTTAGCGCACTGATGGACTGATTGATGGTGGCATAAAAAAAGGGCAACCAAAATTGGCTAATCCCTTGATTTTATTAATGCCGGAGGTCGGACTCGAACCGACACGGACGCGAGGCCCGGGGGATTTTGAGTCCCCTGCGTCTACCAGTTTCACCACTCCGGCCCAAGTAATTTATAAATTTGTCTTAGAGAATTGTCAATCATTAATCTGTGAGAAATCCGGGGACATCTATATATATTTCCTGCTCGCGATAATTCAGATCTGGTACGCCGGAAAAAGAGAATTTCATAATGTTATACCCGTCTCCACCGGCTGTCCACTTAGAAAAGTATGAAGAACGGAAAGGCCAATTCCATTCTGGAGTTTTCATTTTGTTAAACTTCAACATTATATAATAGTATCAGTATATTAGTTTATTATTGTGCATCAATATATCAAACTATATATAGCTTAATTAGTTTTTTCTTGACAATATTATCGGCGTTCAGTATAGTGCATCTCATGAATGGTGAAACGATTAAAAAGTTACGTTTGGAACTGGGTTATTCCCAACAGGAATTTGCTGCCGCCATAGGAGTATCTTTCGCAACCGTCAATCGTTGGGAAAACGGGAAGGCAAAACCTCAGAAGGACCGCATTGAACGACTTCGGGCGCTATCAAAACAGAAAGAGCAGCTATCCCTATTTCCTGAAACAGGTCCGATTGAAACTCCACGTCTAAACTTCGAAGGCGATCCTGATGCGATAAAACTCGTAATTGACGCATACCGACTTCAAAATGGACATCTTTTCAACAATGCTTTCGGCCTTGAACTTTCACGTGTGGTTCCGCTTCCCCACCAACGGATTGCGGTCTATGAATACCTCCTGCCCCAAAACCCCTTACGCTTTCTCCTCGCAGATGATGCTGGAGCGGGCAAAACCATTATGACAGGTTTATACATCCGGGAGATGATCAACCGGGGCCGGCTGTCTCGCGTAATCATATGCTGCCCTGCTGGCCTAACCTGGAATTGGCGAAGAGAGCTTCGTTATTTTTTCGATCTTGATTTCAACATACTTCGAGGTTCTGATTTTCTAGGAAGTGACCCATTCTCAAATTCCGACAATACCGGATGTATCATCAGCATGGATACTGCCGCGACGGATTTTGTAAAGGAGCATTTAACATCGGTAACTGCACCGTTGTTCGATCTGGTGGTCTTCGATGAAGCGCATAAATTGTCCTGGGGTGATCCAAAGCGAAAAGATAGCCAGACTCGACGTTACCGCCTGGCTGAAGCACTCAGTACTCGTACTACCCACCTCCTTTTGCTAACGGCCACACCGCACATGGGAAAGCAGTTCCCATACTTTGCCCTTTGGCGTTTGCTGGATTCAAAAGTATTCACTACGCCTGATGCCCTTCCATTGCCTGGAGCAGAAAAACATCACAAATATTTTTTGCGCCGGTTAAAAGAGGAGATGGTCCACTATAAAGGGCTACCCATCTATATGCCCCGGCTTTGTCAGACAATATCCTTCCAACTCACCCAGGCAGAGCAACATTTTTACGAGGAAGCTTCGGCATATTTGCGCTGGAGTTACGAAACGAATATGACCCTCAACAAAAACGCTGCGGCCATGGTTGTTGCGGTTTTCCAGCGACGTCTTGCCAGCTCTACATACGCCATGCTGGAGTCACTGAAACGCAGGCGGTCACGAATTATGCAGGAGGATTCAACATTCACCCGGACTGATTCGCCCTCCATTGAAAGGATAATCGATCACTTCGACAACAGTACCGCTGACGAGAACGAACCATCTGTAGATGGTCGGGAAACAGATGAGCAGTTTGAGGATCAGGCTCTGGACCTATTGAAACCTACCCACCTGAAGCAACGACAAAAGGAACTGGAATATCTCGAGCGGGTCATCGACCTGGGCGAAAAGGTGCGAGAAACGCTTCAGGAAGCGAAATTTCTCAAATTGCGGGAATTAATCGAATCGGCAGAATTCCAGAATGAAAAGATCCTTATATTTACCGAGCATCGTGATACGCTTGACTACCTGCGCCAGAGATTTGAGGCGCTGGGATATACTGGCCAGATTGCTTTTATCCACGGGGGCATGGATGTGGAAGAGCGTGAGTTACAGCGTAATTTTTTCATGCCTCCGGAACTGCGGCAACCGCAGAGAAACAGCCTCACGGACAGTCGGAGTGCCCGTATTATGATCGCCACGGATGCAGCCGGTGAGGGGATCAATCTCCAATTCGCCTGGTTGATGGTGAACTTCGACATCCCCTGGAATCCTGCACGACTGGAACAGCGGATGGGGCGTTTGCACCGGTTTGGCCAGAGGCATGAAGAAGTTCGTATCTTTAACCTGGTTGCTGAAAAAACCCGGGAAGGAGATGTCCTGGCTACCCTACTTGTCAAACTGGATGAAGCACGTAAGGAATTGTGTAGTGACAAGGTCTTCGACGTTATTGGCCAAAAACTTCAGGAAGTCTCGCTCCGCGATCTGCTTCGTGATGCCTTGTTTGAAACACCACCCTATTCGGCACAGAAGAAACTGGACTCGATTTTTGCCACACAGAAATTGAGGGCTACCATTGAAGAACAGAGAAAAACAGCCTCAACCTATGGTGATGTTGCCCGCCGTTTGGGGCAGCTCAACAACGAAATCGAAGTCGAACGCTTCAACCGGTTACTGCCGGCATTTATTCAAAATTTTATCGAAAAAGCCACTCCCCGGGTGGGAATTCAACTGGAAGGAGACTTAAGTGAAGTTGCCCGTTTTTCCATATCAGGAAATGAAGGGCAGTGGTTGCGCTCGCTGGCCGACCATTTTCCGGACGGCTTACCTGAATGCCTGACTGTCCGGCGCGAGATGGATCTTCCTAACATCGATGTGAATGGGTGTGCCTTTCTCAGGCCGGGAGAGATAATCTTTGACACCCTCTGTCAGGAAACCATCCGCCTATTTAAAAGAGATGTCTTACGAGGCGCTGTTTTCTGCGACCCTGCCGCAGAGAAGCCTTATTATACCGCTGTTTACCAATGCCAAATCGGGGAAGCCCCTTTTGTTTTGAAGCAGGGATCTAATGGCTCCCCAAGCAAACTCTTAGACCGGAAATTAATCGGATTAAGGTGGGACGAAAATGGTGAGTTCATAGTTTGTGCCCCACATCATGTCCTCGCCCTTCTTCCGGCCCCTCGTTCTCTCGTATGGAAAGCAGGAAATCTACTGCTGAACCCTGACGATTATGTCGCCAAGGCTGATGTTCATGCTCGCACGTTAGCGGAATCGACCTATCTGGACCAGACCCGCACGGCCTTTCAGGCAGAGTCTCTATCTCGTCTTGACGATCTCATGCGCGGCTTTGATCTTCAAAGCGCAAAGTTAGCAGAGGAAAGAAGCGAGCTATCCCGGCGGGCACGGCTGGGCGATGTGGCTGCAGCGAAAGAACTCGAAGAAGTGAAAAAAGAGCAGGCGCGACTCGAAGAGGATAAGGCAGAGGCCTTGCTCCTTGAACAAAGAAGGTCTGACCTCCTTGAAGTCGTGAAAATGGAACGGATCGCTGTTGCATTGGTGATTCCAGACCCAAGCCCCGAAGCTCAGGAGGTCTACGATAAGAACATTGAAGCGATGGCCATGCGGATCTCCAGAAACTTTGAAGTCGATCATTACAATGCCCGCGTTTTTGATGTTTCCTCGCCGCATCTTGGGAGGGGGTATGATCTGGAGAGCCATAGAGCCAATGGTGAGAAGGTGGTTATTGAGGTGAAAGGCAGGGCCGGCCGTGGTCCTGTCCAGCTTACAGAGAATGAATGGCCCACTGCCGTTAATGTGAGAGACCGTTACTGGCTTTACGTTGTAGTAGATTGTGCGACGAATCCAAAAATCTATCGGGTACAGGACCCTGCTTTTAAGTTGGCCGTAAAGACCCGGCAGAGCTTCACCATCAACATCGGTGACGTTATTCGAGAGGCGGAGCAGGATTAAGGCAGAAGGCTAAAGGCAGAAGGCTAAAGGCTGAAGGCTGAAGGATTAAGGCTGAAGGATTAAGGCTAAAAGTTCTTTCACATGTCATTCCCGTGAAAACGGGAATCCAGACTTGTCCCTGTGAAAACAGGGAACTAAAAACACTGGATTCCTGCTTCCGCAGGAATGACAAGCCAAAGTGGAAAGACAAAAACCGAAGGCAAAAAACATGAGCAAGGAGGTCAAGCCCATTAAAAGAAGGATTCTTCCCACTATCCTGCGAGAGATTCGATCTCTAATCGAAATATCCCGCCACCACGCAGCCGTCACAGCAAATTTGGCTCTGGTCAACCTCTATTGGAACATCGGGCGGATCATCACGCAGGACATCCAGAAGAATGAGAAACGGGCTGGGTATGGGGAACAGCTTTTGAATAATTTAGCAAAAGAACTGATTAAAGATTACGGCCAGGGGTATTCGGCGCACAACTTGCGAGATATGCGCCGCTTTTTCGAAAGTTTTGCAATTTGGCAGGCAGTGCCTGCCAAATTGCCGAAAGGGAAAATTCAGCAGGCGGTGCCTGCCAAATCATCCAATTGCGGGATTCTGCAGCCACTGACTGCAGAATCTCTTGGGAAGTCAATTCGTCAGACAGTGTCTGATCAATTTCGAAACGGCCAAATTCTACAGGCAGCGTCTGTAGAATCACCTGATCGAATTCTAATCGACTTCGGAAAACATTTTCACCTCGGATGGACTCATTACAGACTTCTTCTCGGCCAGAACGACCCCCAAAAGCGGAAATTCTATTTTGAACAGACTGGCACGCAGCGCTGGTCCACACGAGAACTCGAGCGCCAAATAAACGGTGCATTGTTTGAACGAGTGGTTCTTTCACGCAGTACTCGGAAACTCGTCGCCCTCGAAAAGAAAATAGGCCCACCGGAGGTGGTTCGATACGAGGACATTTTCAAAGACCCCTATCTCCTTGACTTCCTTGGTCTTAAGGGTGCCTACTCAGAAAAAGA
>JAZDOO010000372.1:0-2157 GCA_043798555.1 Pseudomonadota bacterium
CTCTACACCCATTAACGCAAATAACTCGTCCAGGGTTTTATCCATCCAGGGGGTGTAACGACTGGAACACGGCTGCTGATAGGCGATCTTCATGTTTAACTTAGTGACCTGGCTCGAATGTTCTTTTAGGTAATCACGGAGATATTCTATGTAATGCTTTACCTTAAAAGGAACGTCTATGTTGTACTCCATTGCTTTGGTAGTATAGGCGCCGTAACAATCGTCATGAAACATGATGATTTCTTTGAAGCCCGTTTTGGCCAAAGCATTTACTTTCTTCTGCAGGTTTTCCCGAAGGGGAGTTTCCTTACCCCCGTGTATCCACCCGAGAACACTTTCGAACTCTCCTCCCTTGAGAAACGTACATCCCTCGAACAGCTCCCCCTCAAAGAGATGGGGTAGCACATCGACGGCGCAGATATTAAGTACCGGCTTGCCGGCTTTTCCCTGAATGACCTCCCCTGGAGATTTGTCAATAACCTCAATGAGCTGATAGTATGAAGGAGTGGTTTTATAGGTGTTATCCTTTTCCTGGTATCGGAGCAGTAAGTCGAAGGGGTTTGCCCCCTTGCTGCAGTATTCATTGCAGGCAGCGCAGGTAACGCACTCGGTCACTATTGCTGCCTTCTCTCCCGCAACAAGCTTTTTCATTTGCTCGGCTGCACCTTTCTTATCGTACTCAGTGTAGTGACAAAGGTCAAAGCAATCCCCACAATAATCACACTTTGCCAGGTTGAATGCCATCGATATTTCCTCCTTCATAAAAGATAGTGATCATTTCCGACGTTTTGTATTTTGCGGTGGTGGGTTTCTGATGGTGCACGGCTTTTGCCATTCACTCCAAAAAAAGGAGGGCTTCTCACCCTTCCTTTTTCCTTACCCTTCTCGCCCTCTTGCTAATTTTACTATCAGGGGCTGGAACAAAAGCAACTATTTGGGAAGATTGTTAATAAACTTTTTAACTGCCTCAGCAGTCTCTTTTGGTCTCTCGTACATGCAGTACGTTCCTCCAGCATCAGGTATCGTGGCCAGCTGGCTGTGCTTACAGTGGGCCCGGAACTCGTTCACCAGCTCGCTTACTGACGGCATTTTGCTGCCCAAAAGGCCAGACTCGCCCAAAAGGAGCAGCGTGGGGACCGTAATCTTTTTCAGTTCGCTGCTCAATTCGAAATGAGAGTATGTCTCAATTGTTTTAGCCAGAGACTCAATGGAGAAATTTGCCTTGAAGATCTCCGCCTCATGCATAGCCAGTTTATTCCCCTCCTGAGAGAATTGATTATGATCGGCAGAGCCAATCCAGGAGGTGAATCGTGCGAGTCCTGCATGGCCGAACCCTTCGCCGATATCCTGGAAAGTTTTGAAGGCTTTCCGGAAGGCGGTATCAGCTTTAAACATGGGATAGGTAATCATACTCTTTGCGCGATCTTGATACTTTGCGGTATAGCGAATGGTTAGGGGCGAACCCGTAGAAGTCCCCCAGAGGTTGACATTCTTAATGTTGAGGGTGTTAAGAATGAATTCCAGGTCATCAACCCATCGATCGAGGGTGTACCCCCCGGCCCAAAATAAGTCTGATTGACCTGCTCCCCGGTAGTTCCAATTAATGACCTGAAAATCAGAATTGAGAAAGTCCATAATCCAGTCCCACTGGTTATGCAAACAGGCAAACCCGCCGGTCAATACCAAAGGTTCGCCACTTCCGGTAATGTCATACCAAAGCTTTACTCCGTTATCTTGTACGTAGGGCATAGCTCCCTCCTTATGAAAGGAAACAATAAAAAAATCCACTAAGTCTAAAAAGTAAAAGTGAGCAAATAGAATGCCAACACCAATAATTTTATTATGCTTTTGATTTTTAATGCTTTTTTTCTGCTAACGGGGTAGGGGAGGTGCGATATGTAACAAAATGATACATTTTATTGCCTCTTAGTGGGAACACGTTGATAAAAGTCGTTGAAAGATATAGCTAATAAAAGGTATTGGTTCAAAATGATACATGTATCATTTTGAACCAATACTATCGGCCATGGATTATTCAGAAAGCATCAGCTTCTTTTCAAGAGAGGCGAGATAATCCGCAACCGGAAACTGCTTGTTTTTATCTAATTTCTTAGCCCTCTTGTAGCTCTGTAGGGCTTTAGTGTAATACGTGAATTG
>JAZDOO010000393.1:0-8854 GCA_043798555.1 Pseudomonadota bacterium
ACGATTGTGGCCCAGCGGAAGGCTGAATGGCACTACATGGCGGGCGTGGATCGGGACACTTTTGCCTCGCTCCACCTCGACATTTACCAGGCCATAAGGCCTGCCTTGACTATTCTTGACGGGGTCTGGGGAATGGAAGGAAATGGCCCTGCCAATGGCAAACTACGGCAACTCAACCTGATCGCCGCGGCAATGGATGCTGTGGCCCTCGATGTGAGCATGTGCCACCTGTTAGGGGTGCCGCTCCGGTTATTTCCCCTTTACCGGGTAGCGAAGTCCCGGAGAATGGGAGAGACTGATGTCCGTAAAGTCACCTTTAAAGGAGAACCCCACAAAGCTTTTTCAGTCAGAGATTTTGAGGTTCCGGCATTAGACTCTTTGGGCGTATTGCCCGGCATGTTTAACTGGATTACCAAACGTTTTCTGGTTTCAAAGCCAGTACAGGATGGGGATTCTTGCATTGAATGTGGCCAGTGCGCGGAGCTTTGTCCGGCTGAGGCCATTCAACTAAAAACTAAGGAGGCTACCTTTGACTACAACCGGTGTATTCGGTGTTACTGCTGCCAGGAAATTTGTCCTGAAGACGCCATTCGTTTCAAAACGGGGCTCCTGGTACGCCTCCTCAATCGTTTCAACCGATAAGAGAAAGGGTTGCCGGGTTAATCTTCCCTCGTCACTCCTCCCTCCTCACTTACCTTTTGTACTTCCCCATTAATTGACCTTCCGTTAGAATATGGCCCTCCATGGCTTTGAGCAGTTCGGCTTTCGTCATTCCGGGGTCGCGTTTTATTTCTGTATCCAGGGCATAGAGTTTAAAATAATATCTATGCGTTCCGCCAGGGGGACATGGGCCACCATAACCGGTTTTGCGAAAGTCATTGGTCCCGTGTTTGGCGCCATTATCGAGGGTTTTTTTTGGAGGAATGTTTTCCGGGAGTTCTCTCGTAGCAGGGGGGAGATCATAGAGGACCCAATGAACCCAGGTTCCCATAGGCGCATCCGGGTCATCACAAATGAGGGCAAGACTTTTTGTCCCCTCAGGAACATTATCCCATGCTAAGGGGGGAGATACGTCTCTATCATCGCAGGTGTATTTTTTCGGTATCATCCCTCCTTCCTCAAAGGCCTTACTTTTAACGATGATTCCCATACTTTCCCCTCCTATCCCTTGGACGTTAATAAGGCCAGTTATGACATGGAGCAAGGAAATAGGTAAAACCACAAATAAAAGAATTAATGTACCCCTCATGGGTTTACCTCCTCCTCAAAGACTCCATAATAACCGGTGCAATAACAAAGCACCTGCATATTATACCATTTCAGGGAAATGATGCAAGAAAAAAGGAGAAGCTATCAAGGCTTGTTGGAAAGGCGGGGTTTAAAATGGCGTTTTTCCCACAATGGGAGGCTGTAAGTTTTTTTCTTCTGCCGGAGGATTAAGTTGTTTTTCCTCCTCAGGTTCGGTTTTGGCTTTTTCCAGGTCTTTAACCGAAGGAGTAAGCTTTTCTACAATGCTTTTATAAAGGAAATAAAGATAGTTCTTTTCATCGCTTTTTGCGTAATAGAAACGGTCCTCCTTTTTGTTCCCAATATAAAGGGTTTTCTTCTGGTCGTCTTTCAGTTTCACTGAAATCTGGTATTCTGGCTGATCGAGACCACTGTCCTTAAACGCCTCTTCCGCAGCAATGTCAGAAGCTCTCAGCGTAGATAACATGCTAAGCACTTCCTCCACCTTAGTCTTTTCAGCGAGACTGGATATTGGTTTCTCCATTTGCCAGTTCCCTTTGGTATCCTTACTCAAAACAGTGGCCTCATCCTTATGCACCATGGTAAGTTGGGTTGCGTCATCAGGATTGAAGGCAAAAATCGTCTTATCCCTCCAGGTGTTTACCTCCCGATCAAATTGTCCTTTTAAGTATTCTCCGTAAAGGAAAACTTCATCCGAATCTGCCTTGCGAATGTAGGTGCTGAAAAGGTCTGGGCCAGCCTTTCCAATCAGGAGATCGGCAACCTTTTTATCTTCAGCTCCGAAAGCAATTACTTCCATTCCCACCCCCTCCTTCACCTCAAAAAGAGCATGTTTGTCCTTTTTGCTGGAAACTAAGTTGAACTTTTTCAGGTCTCGCAACTTCGTAATCGCTTCATCTATGGCCTGAGGATCGGCGGGATAGTCTTCCTTGTCCACTACGTACCAAACATTATCCTGATTTTTTAGAGTAATGGTAGTGTTATCACTTTTTCTTACCAGGAGCTTCTTTACCTTTTCCAGTTGTAATTCGGGAAACAAAGGGAGCGCTTCCTCTCGCATCTTCATGGCTTTGTTTTCAAAAGGCCTTTCAATAATGAGAACGAGGGTAGCAAAAATAATCAAAATGATGAGTAAGATGAGATTGTGTTTAACTTTCATAGCATTTTACTTTAAATCTTGCAGCGTAACCTTTATTTTTTTTCTAATAAAAAAACGTATAACTCCAAAAAAAGCTACCAGAATGGGAACCAATAATATGTTAGCGAATTTGATAGCAGTTTTTTGTCGCTCCGAGAGTATGGGCAACGGCCGGTCTCCGGTTCTAACGGAACGGATACCAATCAGGTCATTACCCCACGTAAACCAATCAACGGTATTAAGAAAAAATGCTAAATTTCCTGGATGTTCAATGAAGTTATTCTCGATAAACCGGGAGTTGCTCATGACTAACAGTTGATTTTCTTGCTCGCATTGTTTCACGGTTTGTGGTTTTTCAGACTGAGTTTCTGCCGGTTGAGCATCAGGTTCCGTTGCTTCAGTTTTCTCGGTGGGTTGTTCCACCGGGGGGACATCTTTTTCAGCATAGAAACTCTTAAATTTCCCTCTTACCAGGACTGCCAAAGGATACGCCTTGATATCTTCCGTTTGGGGAGGCATAAGCTGCTGAGTGGGATTGATGTCGTACATACCCTTCTGAAACCAGCTATATTGGGAAGATTTGGCTAAAACGGTGAACTGGAGATCCTTATGAGTATCCTGCAAGGTTTCAAGAGCACTTACCCAGGGAAGCACTATTGACTCCAGTTGGTTCACGATAGGGTGATCCGGGTCAAACCCGGGTTTGATGATTTTGGGATAAAACGGATAGGGCGTTCGGATAACGGTATATCCGGTCTGAAAGGTGATATACACGTTATATCGGTCCAAGATCAAATTCTTTCCCACCCTTACTCCATAATTCTCCAGCAAGTCGTTGAGGTTACTCTCCCGGTAGGAAGCCTGAATGGTTCCCTCAGGGATAGTAATAATGTCCATGAGGAAAGTGACTTTCCCCCCTTTTATGATGTATTGGTCAAGCTCGTATTTATCTCGTTCAGTAAGGCGCTCTGGACCCGCTACTACCAGAATATTAATATGGGTTGGAACCGGTTTTCCCTGAGATACATCTACCTTCTCCACGTCGTATTGTTTTTCCAGCTCCTTGCGCACGGTACTATAGTCACCGTAAATATCATGCTCATCATGACCGCTTAAAAACCCCACCGTCTTTTTTTCTTCCCGGGTTACCTTCAAGACGGAACTGGTGAGATCGTATTCAAGGTTATCAACATCCTTTATAAAGGGGATTACCTGCTGTTTGTCCTCATAGCTTACTGCAATCCCCATATACACATTGGTAGAAGTGGCCTGGTCTTTTTCCAGAATGTTCATCTGAACCTGGGGAATTCCCATAAATCTCATTTTTGTTGTTAAGGTAGGATCTTCTTCTGGATCAAGAAATTCTATGTGAACATTGCCCTTAGCGTAGGCTTTGTATTCGTCGAGGATATCATTTACTTGTTGTTTAACATTAATCAGATAGGGAGGAAGCTTTTTGGAAAAGTAGCAATTGATATTCACAATATCATCCAGGTTCGAGGCTACCCTTTTACTTGCTTCCGACAAGGTATAGAGTTCGTTTTCGGTAAGATCTACCCGGGCGAAGTGCCGGAGGGAGAGAAAATTGATGAGGATCAAAAATCCCAGAATGATGACGACCTGAAAAAAATAATTAGCGCCAGAACCTATTTTTCGGGATAGTTCAGCCATGTTAACTCCACTTGCGATGTTCTATGAATCGGATATTGAGAAATAAAAAAAACCAAATTACCGATACGTAATAAATGACATCCCGAGAATCAATCACCCCACGCTGAAGAGAAGCAAAGTGTTTCCCAAGACCCAAAAACGCAAACCAGGAAACCATGAAGTCAGGGACGGAAAAAAGCACGATGTCCTCGCCAATAATGAACAGTGCAAAAGATAAAATAATGGCGATGATAAAGGCAACAATCTGATTTTCGGCTAAGCTCGAAACAAAAAGGCCAATGGCAAGATAGGCTCCCCCAAGAAGACACGCCCCTAAATATCCGCCAATGATGGGGCCCATATCAACATTTCCTAAAAGGGATAAGGTAACCGGGATAGAAAAACTGAGGGCAAGGGTGATAAAGACAAAACTAAAACTTGCCAGAAACTTCCCAAAAACCACTTCATAATCTCTCACCGGCAAGGTCATGAGAACTTCTATGGTTCCCAGTTTTTTTTCTTCCGCCCACAACCGCATCGTGACTGCGGGAATAAAAACGAGAAACATCCAGGGGAGAAAAAAGAAATAATCCCTCATCTGACTTTGGCCGGTCAGAAAGAATCCCCGAAAAAAAAGCCAGGCAGAAAAAGACAAAAAAGCGATGATAAAGACGTACGCTATCGGGGAATCAAAATAACCGCGAAACTCTTTTCGAAAAAGGATAAAAGTGTTACGCATACTTTAACTTTCTTTGAGAGTAAGTTGTTGGAAAACATCTTCTAAACTTATGGTCTCCTGCCGAAGTTCAGAGAGCGTCCAGCCACTGTCAGCCACCATCCGGAAAAGTTCTTCGCACAGCGTCTCTTCCCCGGTGCTAATAACTTCAAAACGGATGTTACCATCTCCTTCGCTCCCCTTAGCCTCAAAACTTTTAATGCTTTTCATGGAACGTAATTTTTCTTTTACCTCTTCCACTGGCCCCCGAATAACAATGTGAATCACCCCCCCGCCTTTCGCGCGGGTTGACATCTCCTCAGGTGTGCCACTCCCAGCAATGCGGCCATTATTCATGATAATAATGCGTTTACAGGTCGCAGCCACCTCTGGTAAGATGTGGGAACTGAGAATAACGGTTTTTTCCTCGCCAATCCTCTTGATTAATTCCCGAATTTCGATGATCTGATTGGGGTCCAACCCTACCGTGGGTTCATCCAGGATAAGAATGTCCGGGTTATGGATCATTGCCTGAGCCAAACCTACCCGCTGACAAAACCCCTTAGAAAGTTCTCCGATGTTTTTATGAATCACTGACTCCAGGCCGCAAATTTCAATAATCTCCCTGATTTTACTATTAACCTGTTTCCGGGGAATGTGCCGAATATGAGCAATGAAGCGCAAGAATTCCACAACCCCCATATCCGTGTAAAGAGGATTGTTTTCTGGCAAATAGCCAATTTGGCGACGAACCTCGAGCGATCGCTCAAAGACATCCTTGCCGGCTACGGTTACCTTTCCTGAATCCGCCGGCAAGTAGCAGGTGAGAATTCTCATAGTGGTAGTCTTCCCGGCTGCATTGGGACCAAGAAGCCCCACAATCTCCCCCCTTTTTATACTAAAGGAAATATTATCTACTGCAACGGTATCACCGTATCGTTTAGTGAGATTTTGGACCTCAATCATCTGTTTCCTCGGATGGTTGAATCATACTATTTTGGGATCATGTACTGGAATTATACTGGAATTAAATTAATTAGCAATAGACAAGGATAATTTTTTTAAGTTCTAAAGAAATGGTTGCCAGTCCGTTTAGAATTATCCCATTAAAGGAATATCTTTTAAAAAAATATCCAGACGTTGTCAAGTATATTTTGGGTTATCTATGGACAGAGGATGAAGAAAATGTTATTTTATTCAGATATGGAGATTGTGTGTAACGATAAGTTAAATGCCCTCCGAAGCGTAATTCAGGATTTGGGGCCTCAGGTAATTGCTTTTTCCGGAGGGGTTGATAGCACTTTTCTCGCGAAGGTAGCATATGGGGTTCTGGGAAGGAATGTTATGGCAGTAATCGCCCGTTCTCCTCTTCACCCAGCTCAGGAATATGAAGCAGCAATAAAAGTTGCCGAAAAAGTCGGTATCGAGTGTGTGACCATTAACACTGAAGAAATGACCAGCGCCCACTTTACACAAAACCCTCCGGACCGGTGCTACCATTGCAAGAAAGCATTATTCAGCAAACTGCTGGACTTTGCTCAAAAAAGAGGAATTCCTCAGGTCGTTGAGGGAACAAATTTCGACGATAGCGCAGACTACCGGCCAGGAATAAATGCTTTGCTTGAACTGGGTATTAGAAGCCCCTTAAAGGAAGTACGCCTTACCAAGGCTGATATCCGTGAGCTTTCCCGGGAAATGGGGCTTTCCACCTGGAATAAACCGGCTGACGCCTGTTTGGCTTCCCGCTTTACCTACGGAGAGGAGATAACGCTCTCCAATCTCAAGAAGGTGGAAGCTGCCGAGCTTTATCTCCATCATCTTGGCTTCAGCCAAATCCGGGTGCGTCTTCATCGAGACCTCGCCCGCATTGAATTGAACCCGGCAGAAATAAGCCGATTTCCAGATAAGAACTTACGGTCTAAAGTCTTAGAGCAGTTAAGAAAAATTGGCTTTACCTATGTTGCTCTTGACCTTATGGGATACCGAACCGGTAGCATGAATGAGGCGTTATCGCCCGGGAGAGAATTAACCAATACTACCAAATAGTTGCATCCCCACAGAGAATAAGCTATAGTATATAAACTACCGCTATGGGCGGTGGCTTTTAAAAGTAACATTTTTTTGATGTCACTCCGGGCTTTACACGGAATCCGGAAATAACAATGCAAAATGCTCAATCCGAAATGATTATTTTCTATTGAAAATTTTTAGCTTTCTGGATTTCTGCTCCCCGCTTTTGCGGGGACAAGTTTACCCCTGCGGAAGCAGGGGCAGGAATGACATCAAGATATGGAGAGGAGGCTTGGTATGCATGTTGGCAAGTTGATTCGCCTGGAACGTATCATTGATCGTAATTCGGGGAAAACAGTAATTATACCCATGGATCATGGCATCAGCATCGGGCCGGTGGAAGGCCTTATTGATTGGAAAGCCACCATTAATGCGGTAGCTGAAGGGGGGGCAAATGCCGTGGTAGTCCACAAAGGCTTGGTGGAATCCGGCCACCGGCGGAGCGGAAAAGATATAGGCCTTATTGTTCACCTCTCGGCCAGCACGTCCCTCTCCCCTGATCCAAACCATAAGGTAGTGGTATGCACGATAGGGGAAGCACTTCAGTTGGGAGCGGATGCAGTTTCGATTCATATAAACATCGGAGCCGAGGATGAACATTGTATGCTGGGCGATTTTGGGGTGATATCTCAGGAGTCAAGAGCATGGGGGATGCCTCTTCTGGCAATGATGTATACCCGGGGTCCAAAGGTTAAAAATCAGTACGACCCCGCCATGGTGAAGCATGCTGCGCGCGTTGGGGCTGAGTTGGGAGCTGATATCGTTAAAGTCCCTTACACTGGATCAGCCGAAAGTTTTCGGCAGGTGGTAGAAGGCTGTTTTGTTCCCGTAGTGATCGCCGGGGGGGAGAAAATGGATACGGATGATGATGTCTTACAAATGGTCAAAGGGTGCATAGATGCAGGGGGAGCAGGTGTTTCCATCGGTCGCAACGTTTTCCAACACCAGCACCCTACGAAAATAGTTAAAGCCATAAGTCACATTGTGCATGATGGTATTTCCGTTAAAGAGGCCTTGAAAATTCTGGAGAAAGATTGATGAAAAAAATTTGGGTAAAAGCCATCCCTTGGGACAAAAAGATCGTTACCACTGCCCTGGAAAGTGGAGCAGACGGTGTCGTAGTTCCTAAGGGGTTTTCGGATAAAGTAAAAGAGCTGGGGATCATCACTACCATTGCTGAAGACGGAGATTTAAAACTAAACCTTGATGTGTACGAATGGGAAATAAAAGGGAAAGAGGACGAAGCAAAAATCTTACAAATAGCGAAAACTGCTTTAGTTATTGTTCGGACTTTCGACTGGACGGTCATTCCCCTGGAAAACCTGGTAGCCCAAACCGGAGGCCTCATTGTGGAAGTAAGCGATGAAAAGGAGGCGCAAACTGTTCTGGGAGTACTGGAGAAGGGGGTGGATGGGATCCTTATAACCACCACTGACATTAATAGCATAAAGAAAACTATCGCATCAGCCCGGAGGGAAACTGAGCAGGTAATCCTTATCCCGGCTATAATCAAGAGGGTGGAGCCGGTGAGCATGGGAGACCGGGTTTGCGTTGACTCCTGCACGAACATGAATATTGGGGAGGGCATGCTGGTGGGGAATAGCAGCCAGGCTTTTTTTCTGGTGCATTCGGAGTCGGTTGAAAACCCCTATGTGGAACCGAGGCCGTTTCGGGTCAATGCCGGACCGGTTCATGCATATATTAAAGTTCGAGGGGGGAAAACCCGTTATTTATCTGAGTTAAAGGCTGGTGATGAGGTCATGGTGGTTGACTTCAAAGGGCAAACCCAGCCTGCGGTAGTGGGGAGAGTGAAAATTGAGCGACGCCCCCTCATATTAGTCGAGGCAGAGGCGGAAGGGGAAGTCTTTTCCATCATTCTTCAAAATGCTGAAACTATCCGTTTGACTGCTCCCGACGGAAATCCCATTTCCGTGGTGGAATTAAAACAGGGAAGTAAAGTGCTGGTTTCCTTAGAAGAGGCAGGACGGCACTTTGGAATGAAAGTGGAAGAGACGATTCAGGAGAAGTAGGCT
>JAZDOO010000394.1:0-3110 GCA_043798555.1 Pseudomonadota bacterium
AAACATAAAGGGGACTAAGAATCCTGCAAAGCCGATGCGGCAGGCGGTCAATGCTGTCCGGAACCAGTGAGCCCCCGCAATCGCTGCCCCTACATAGGCTCCCAAGGCCACGGGTGGCGTTACTCCAGCCAGGACTGCATAATAGAAAATGAAGAGATGAGCGGGCAGGGGATCCACACCTACGCTGACAAAAGCGCCAGCCACCATTGAGATCCCCAGAATATAGGCTGCCACCGTCGGAACGCCCATGCCCAATATGATGGTGACGACCATGCCCAATGCCAAAGCGATCAGAAGGGATTGGCCGCTTAGGGCGATGATTACAGAGGAGAACTTAACAGCCAATCCGGTCATCCCTACAACAGCCACTACAAATTGAACTATACCAGCCATGGAGGCTACGAAAGCAGCCGTATAGGCACCTGCCTCCAGGGCTTTCATTACCTTTTTCAGTGCTTCCCAGAGCTCTTTTCTACTTCTCTGAGAGATAAGGTATAGAAGCAGCGCAATGATAAAAGACCAGAAAGCACAAGTGGTTGGGGTATACATCAAAACCAATAAAACGATCAAAAGGACTAAAGGAATAAAGAGGGTATGGCTTCCAGCGAACATCTCTTTAAGGGGGATCTTTCCTGCATCTGGATCAGGAGGTATTCCCAAACGTTTCGCCTCAAATTGGACAGCCATCCAACATCCGAGATAATAGAGGATGGCTGGAATCAAGGCAGCTGCGGCGATTTTGAAATAGGAGATGCCCAGGATATCGGCCATGATAAAGGCTCCAGCACCCATGATCGGCGGCATGATCTGGCCACCAGAGGAGGCAGCCGCCTCGACAGCGCCGGCAAAATGGGGTTTGTAACCCTTGGACTTCATCAACGGAATGGTAAATACACCAGTCGTTGCCACATTGGCCGCTGTGGACCCGCTAATCATTCCAAAGAGCATGCTGGAGATGACCGCCACCTTGGGAGGTCCGCCCGTCACCCTGCCGGTTATGGCATAGGCCAGCCGGATAAAAACATCACCACCCCCGGTTTGAATCAATAATCCCCCAAAGATGACGAAGATGGCGATCACACACGCAGAGACACGCATGATCACACCATAGATCCCCAATTCTCCGAGATAGAGGCTGGCAAGGATATCCTTTATGGAGAAACCGGAATGGGCCCATTGCCCCGGGAAGTAGGGACCGAAGAAAGCATAAAGGAGGGCAATTGTCGCAATAATGGGTAAGGCCAATCCCACCGTTCGACGGGCGGCCTCGAGCACGAGGATCACCATTATTCCACCGAGGATAAGGTCCAAAGTTGTGGGGGAAAGATAACCCAAGTCATAGAGGACGCGATTGAGATTGAGCATATAATAGACATTACCGATAAGACCCAATACCGTGAGAACGACATCCCAGATTTGGACGACATTCCTGTTTGGGCTTCGTTTTCGGGGGGGATAAGTGATGAAGATCAACAAGAAGGCAAACATGAGGTGAACAGTGTTCTGAAGAATCCATGCTCCAGTCCCTGCAGTATAAATATGAAAAAGGGCCATCGCAATGGCAACGGCCCTCATTGAATACATCCAGAACCCCCTGAGAGTCCTCTTGGGCGTCTCTTCCTTTTCAACGGCTTTCTGTTGTTTATCATTGAGAGAGATCTGAGCGGAAGTCTCAAGCGTATCGCTTGGCATCACTCTTCCTCCTTGTAGGCAAAGGGAGATTTTTTTTTATTCACTGCGCTTCAGGTGGAATGGCCTCTTTGGGAATTTTTAGCCCGATCTCTCGATAATATTTCAATGCCCCTTTGTGAATGGGGGCCGTAGCATTGAGGACTGTCTCTTCAGGCTTGGTATTGGCCACTAAGGGAAAGGCTTTGGCGATTTCTGGTAGATGTTTCCAAAAAGTCTTCACTACCTCATAAACCACATCATCGGGAATCTCTTTGTTGGCAGTGAAATTGGAATACAAACCTACCGTGATTGCCTCCGGGACTTCTTTATAGGTATTGGCTGGAATCACCTGTCTCACCATAAAAGGATAGGTTTCGGAGACTTTTTTCACCTGATCTTCTCGCAACGAGAGGATGCGGATAGGCCGAAAGGCGTGGACCTCTACGAAAATCGGCGTGGGCAGGGTACCATTATAGCTAAATCCGACGATTCGTCCATCCTTGACGGCCTCGGCTGCATCGGAAAGCTTGGCGCGATAAATCTTTGGCGCAAAACCCAATAACTCGAATACCTTCTCTGTGATATATTCTCCTCCTCCACCAATCGTACTGGGATTAAATTGTTTTCCCTTCAATTCCTCAAAGGTCTTGACGCCACTGTCTTGAGCCACTGCCCAATGCATATAGGTCGTCGCCGAATTCCAGAGAAGGCGATGATTGGGTATGGGTTTATCCTTAAATCTGCCTATTCCGCGATAGGATTCGTAGGAAACCAGGGCTTCGCCCATACCCAACTCCAGTTCATTTTTACTCATGCGGATCGCATTTTCCCTCGTCCCACTTGTTTCCCGAGCACTGATCTCCACCTTAGGGGAATGCCGGCTTACGACGGTGGCTACCTGAGTGGCATAGAAATACCAGCCACTGCCACTGGGCAGAGCCCCCATTCTTAAAAGAGTCTTCTTCTCTTGAGCCAGTGAGAGTTCAGGCATCATGGAGGTGAAAACTATAAAAATAAGAATAGAAAAAACCAACCAGAGCCTTTTTTGATGATTCATTGCCTTTTGCATATTCAGTCCCCCTTTCTTCTTTTTATGGTTCTTCCGGGTTCTCTATGGGCAAGAAATATTACTGCAGCACGCTATACTCCATAAATAAGATGTGTCAAGGACAAACTGTTTCCCTTTGCAATTCAGACACTATTGACGTCTGGGGTTGGGGTGGCGAGGAGGTTTGGGGGTGCCAGGAGCTTTTGCCGGGCTGAGCATGGGCGTGGGTTATGACACCAGAAGTATGTTGCGGGAAGAGCCTCTTTTGAGATGAGTGTTTTTTTAGCGAAGGCAAAAGGACAGGTAAGGGGGGCAGGCGACTGATGCTACCTCCCGTTGAAGGGATAATCGAATCGGTTATTGGCAGCGGTCGGAGGCAAGAGCAAAGGGT
>JAZDOO010000402.1:0-2483 GCA_043798555.1 Pseudomonadota bacterium
TGTTTATCATTTTTTTGCTTCTGGCTCTGCTGCCCTTTCTCCATTGCCAGCTCATACATCGCAAACATTTGCGAACGTCGCGCCCCGGTTGAGTCAAACGCTCCGCACTTAATCAGACTTTCCAGGACCTTCTTATTAACCTTCCGTAAATCCACGCGCTCGCAAAAATCATACATATTTGCAAATGGCTCCTCTTTTTCCCGGGCGTTAATAATGGATTCAATGGCAGAGGAGCCTATATTTTTAACCGCCGCCAGTCCAAAGCGAATTTTGTTCCCGGTAACGGTAAAATCTCCAAAACTTTCATTCACATCCGGAGGCAAAATTTCGATTCCTCTTTCCCGGCACTCTCCTATATGTCTGATGACCTTGTCAGTGTTATCCATTTCGCAACTTAACAAGGCGGCCATGAATTCAACCGGATAGTGGGCTTTAAGATAGGCGGTTTGATAGGCAATGATGGTATAGGCCACACTATGGGACTTATTAAACCCATACCCGGCAAAATTGGCCATTAAATTAAAAATTTCTTCTGCCTTTTGAGGATTGATGGTGTTCTTTCGGGTTCGTTCGAGGAAAACTTCCTTTTGCTCCTCCATTACCTCGGATTCTTTCTTCCCCATGGCCCGGCGAAGAATATCGGCCTCTCCCAGCGTATACCCGGCTAACACCTGGGCAATTTTCATTACCTGTTCCTGGTAGAGGATAACCCCGTAAGTATCGGAAAGAATACTTTTCAATTGGGGAACGAGGTAGGTAATGGTGGTTTCTCCTCTCCGCCGGCGGATATAATCATCCACCATCCCTGACTGGAGCGGGCCGGGGCGATAGAGCGCTAAAAGGTCGACAATATCATCAATATTTTCCGGTTTCATTTTCGTAATCAGCTCTTTCATCCCCGAACTTTCTAACTGAAATACTCCCTCGGTTTCTCCTGAGGAAAGCAGGTTATAGGTTTCCTTATCGTCTAAGGGGATTTCATGGATGTCAGGTATTTTTACCTCATCCTTATTAATCAGCTTGAGGGCTCGGTCAATCACGGTGAGGGTTCTCAGTCCCAGAAAATCAAACTTGATCAGGCCAATTTTCCCCACATCGTCCATGGCATACTGAGTTGCAGTTTCACCGTGTTGGCCTTTATAAAGGGGGAGGTACTCCACTAAGGGTTTATCCGAGATCACCACTCCGGCAGCATGGGTAGAAGCATGTCGGGGAAGTCCTTCCAAGACCCGGGATAAAGAAATAAGAAGCTTTATTTGTTCATCTTCCTCTTCCAGTTTACGTAGGACTGGCTCGAGGCGAAGCGCCTCGTCTATGGTGATGTTAGGGGTATTGGGAATGAGCTTGGCGATCTTATCCACTTCCTTATAGGGCATGTCTATCACCCGGCCTACGTCCCGCACCACTGCTTTGGCCTGCATCTTTCCAAAGGTAATAATTTGGGCGACGTTATCTTTTCCGTATTTATGCCGGACGTAATCAATCACCCGGTCTCTCCCTTCCATGCAAAAATCCACATCAATATCAGGGGGTGAGATCCGCTCGGGGTTCAAAAATCGCTCAAAAAGAAGGCCATAGCGGATGGGATCAATCTCGGTGATTTTAAGCGCATAAGCCACCAGACTGCCGGCTGCGGATCCGCGACCTGGCCCAACCGGGATGTTATGGTGTTTGGCATAGTTAACAAAGTCAGCCACGATGAGGAAATAGCTGGCAAACCCTTCGGAATTGATAATCTGGAGTTCTTCCTCAAGGCGATCGTGATACTGCCTGGCAATGGAGGGAAAGTCAGGCTGAATGCAAAGAGGGTGCTTCTTCAGGCGTTCCTCTAACCCATTTTGGGCGAACTTTCGGAGTTGCGTCTCGGGCGTTTCCTCCTCATCCACCGGAAAGACGGGAAAATTTACTTCTCCTAATTTAATCTCTAAATTACACCGCTCCGCAATTTCGATGGTGTTCATGATCGCCTCAGGATGATCGCGGAAAAGCTCCTTCATGGTTTCTGGAGATTTGAAATAAAGTTCTTCGGTGGAAAATCGCATCCGGTCAGGGCTGGAAAGGGTTTTACCCGTGCGGACCGCAACCAATACCTCATGGGCTTTAACATCTTCTTTTTCTAAATAGTGGCAATCATTGGTAGCGACGAGGGGAATATTCAGTTTGTCACTGATTTCGAGGAGCCCTCGATTAGCGATCCGCTGCTCCTCAATGCCATTTTCCTGCAGTTCTAAGAAAAACCGGTTATTGTTGAAAATTTCTTTATATTCTTCCGCGACCTGTTCGGCTTTTTCCCGTTGTCCGTGAATGAGAAGGTAGGGAATCTCCCCATGCAGGCAGGAACTAAGCGCTATGAGTCCCTCGTTACACTCCCGAAGAAGTTCTTTATCAACCCGGGGACGATAGTAAAACCCCTCAAAGTATGCCTTACTCACCAGCTTGAGGAGATTTTTGTACCCAATGGTACTTTTTACCAATAGGATTAA
>JAZDOO010000243.1:0-8162 GCA_043798555.1 Pseudomonadota bacterium
GATCAATCTGGCCGACGTGAACGACGTCATCGAAACCGCCGTGGGCGGCAAGATTGCCAGCACGATCATTGAAGGACAGATGCGGTTTGCCGCCCTTGTGCGGTTCCCCGAGGCCTATCGCAACGATGTTGAAACCTTGAAGCGAATTTTGGTGCCTGCGCCGGAAGGGCCGTATATTCCTCTTGGGAACCTGGCTACAATCCGGGAGGTGGAGTCGCCCGCCCAAATCAGCCGGGAAAACAGCATGCGCCGCGTGGTGGTGGAATGCAACATCCGCGATCGGGACCTGGGGAGTTTTGTTGCGGAGGCGAAGGAAAAGCTCAACCCCATTGCCGGTTCGCTGCCACCCGGCTACTTTCTGAAATTCGGAGGTCAATTCGAAAACCAGCAACGGGCCATGGAGCGGTTGGCCATCGTGGTGCCGGTTTCCATAGCCCTTATCTTTCTCATGCTCTTTTCGGCATTTGGATCACTGAGGAGCGCCTTGCTCGTGTTCGCCAATCTTCCCTTTGCCCTGGTAGGAGGCATTCTGGCCATCTTTCTCCTGGGAATCAATCTGAGCGTGTCCGCTGCCATTGGGTTCATCGCGCTTTTTGGCATCGCAGTGCAAAACGGCACGGTTCTGGTCACATTCTTCAACCAGCTTCGGCGGGAAGGATTGAGCGTGCTTGACGCCGTCAAAACGGGGTGCGACCTGCGCTTGCGTCCATTATCCATGACAACGCTCTGCGCGCTGCTGGGCGTGCTGCCGATGCTTTATGCCACCGGGAGCGGGTCGGAAATTCAGCGGCCCCTGGCCGCCGTGGTGCTCGGCGGGCTGCTGTCGTCTCAGTTTCTCACGCTCATTGTGCTGCCTGCCCTTTACTGCATTGTGGAGTCCCGAAGTGAACAACAGGAACAGGATGCAAATACACCCAAATAGAAAGGACATAAACTATGAAGATGATAATAGCCTACATTCAATCATTCATGCTGGAGAAAGTTACCGATGCTTTGCGGGAAAAGCATATTCACGGGGTCACGATCCTTGATTGTTGCGGGTTCGGCCGTCTGGCAGAAGATAAAAGACCTCATTATCTTGATCCCGACGATCGGACCGGGTTTGTTGAAAAAAAGAAAATTGAAATAGTTTGCTCGGATGAGGCGGTCTCTGAAATTGTTCAGACCATCCGAAAAAGCGCCCATACCGGAAGACACGGGGATGGAAAAATCTTTGTCTCGTACATGCTCGGGGCCGTTGACATCCGCACAGACCTGCAGGGTGAGGGAATCCTCTGATTGCCACAATTGCGTTTCCAACGTAAAATCAGTGATTCGCATCAGTACTGGCGAGAACGGAGAAAAAGCTGTCTAAAAAGGAGGATTGCTATGAAGACGAAAATTATGAGTATTATCATTAACGTGGTTTTTGGCCTGGCAATGATTGTTGGGTTAGGCTGCGCATCCAACCGAATAAATCTTGTGGACAACGGCACGGTCACGGTTGAGCGGATCAATTCCCGGGGAGCTTATGTGTCGAGCGTGTATGTTTATCAAGATGGCGATTACCTGGTAATTTCTGGAAGAGTGAAACAGCTTTATTCTACTGTTGTTACGGACAGAGGACACGTGGACATAACTATGCTCAATCCAGACGGAACAACGCTCAAGCAAGTCAGTAAAAGATATAATCCGCGATTGAGTAGGAAAAAGCGTACCGCATATTTCAGGGCACGTCTTCCAGTTATTCTTACTCCAGGAGTCATCGTTCGTGTGATGCACCACAGTGGTTCAAATCTTTGTTGACACCATATTCGAGATTACGGTGAGAATTTGGCGCTTCACTGGATCAAGGTAAGAATTTGGCTACCATCTGGGGAAAACTTTTGGTGTCGAAAGGTTTACTGATACACCCAACGCAACCAGCAGCTAAGAAATTTTTCTGTTCACTGGGAAGATTGTGGGCGGTAAGGGCAATGATGGGAATATCACGGGTTTGAGTGTCCTCCTTAAGCACCCTGACAACTTCTAACCCATTCATATCCGGCAATTCAATATCCAATAAAATAATGGCCGGGTTGTTCTGGCGGGCACTGTCAATCGCATCCCTCCCATTATCTGCCTCTAATACCTGGTACCCTTCCAGCTCTAAGATATCCTTAGCCAGTTCCCGGTTCAATCGAGTATCGTCCACTAAGAGGATGATTTCCGCAGCCATCACTTTCTCCCTAAGGCTTCATTGTTTCGCTACCGGCAGGATAAAGGTAAAGGTGCTCCCTTTTCCCTCTTCACTCTCTACCCACATTTTTCCTCCATGAAGCTTCACCAGTTCCCGGGCTATCGTGATTCCCAGCCCGGTTCCTTCGAATTCCTGGGAGAGATTTGGATCAGCCTGATAGAACCCTGAAAAAATCTTTTCCTGATTCTCAGGTTTTATTCCAATTCCAGTGTCAGCTACTGAAATCTCTAAGTAACCCTGAGAAACTGAGGCAGATACTGTCACTTTTCCTTCCGCCGGGGTAAACTTGATAGCGTTCGAGATAAGATGGTGAAGTATTCTTGAAAACTTGGTTTCATCAGCTTCGATTGTTGATGGGTAGTTATCATGCCGAATCTCTAATAAAACGCCTTTCCGGTCAGCAATGGTTTTCATTTCCATCTGAGCCTCATCTAAAGCCTGAGGCAAGGGAAACCCAGTGTAGTCCACAGTAGCCTCACCCCATTTTAAATTCATAAAATCAATCAGGTCGTTTAAAAGGGTTAAAAGATTGGTGCCACTCCTCTGGACATTTTTTAGATAATGAGTTTGTTTTTCATTGAGTGGGCCATATACTTGATCCAGTAAAAGTTCAGAAAAACCTAAAATGGAATTGAGGGGGGTTCTCAGTTTGTGAGAGATGGTGGATATAAACTTCGTCCCCACTTTGCTTTCCATTTTTGACTCCATACTTATCTTGCCTCTTGTGTCCTGCATCTTTACCCTCGATCCTCGATCCTTACCTTAGTGCATCACCCCTCCCAGTTTGAATACGGGTAAGAACATCGCCAACATCATGCCTCCCACCACCAGCCCAATGACTGCAATAATGATTGGTTCTAAAAGCGTTGTTAACGTGGTAATACTGGCTTCTACCTGCTTTTCATAGAACGTTGCGGTCTTCAATACCATATCGTCTATGGTTCCAGTCTTTTCACCAGTGGCGATCATCTGTACCATCATTTCCGGAAAAAAACCACTTTTCCGGAAGCCGTCCCCCACTCCCATCCCTCTTTCGATATCATCAGTAATTTTTGAAAGGTTCCGGGCAATTACCTGATTATCTATTACTTGAATGGCCAATCGCATTGCCGGAACCAGAGGGACGCCGCTGTTAATCAAAACGCTCAAGGTTCTGGAAAAGGTGGAGAGGATGGATTTCTTTTTAAGGGGGCCCAAAACAGGGAGCTTTAGTTTTATCTGGTCAAAGAGTATCCTGCCTCGGGGGGTATAGCTGAACAGGAAAGCAAACCCCGCACCAACAATGATTATAAAAAGCCACAGAAATAAGTGGCTTTGGGTATGGTTAGAGATACCTAAAAGGATTTTTGTGGGTAAGGGAAGTTCTTTGCCAAAGCCCTGATAGATTCTTTCAAACTTGGGGATGATCTTTACCACCATGAAAAGGATTACGAGCAAAGCAAAGGAAACCACCACCAGAGGATAGGTCAGAGCCGATTGCACTTTTTTCCTCAAATTGTACTGAGATTCCAGGTAGGCGGTGAGTTGGGTTAAAATCTGTCCTAACCTTCCGCTGTTTTCTCCCGCTCTTATCAAATGGATGAAGAGCTTATTAAAAATCTGAGGATACCGCTCCAAAGCGCGGGAAAGAGCGTTTCCTTCGTTCACCTCAACTTCCAACCCGGTAATGACGCTTTGGAATTTTTTATCGGTGATATCCAAGGATAACCCCCGCAGGCTCTGAACGATAGGGAGTCCAGCACTGACCATGGCCGAGAGTTGCGTGGTAAAGGAAAGTAAGGTAGTTAGTTTTACCTTACCCCCGATTTTCGGGACCCCCTCGGGAAAGAGTTTTGAGAGATCAACCCTCGCTGCTCCTTTTTGCCTTTGCCGGGCCACAGAGAGTACCAGGAGCCTTTTCTGGTGAAGCTTTCCAAGCAGGGCATTTTCACTCTCTGCCTCCATCCTTCCAGTTACTCTTTTTCCTTCCGCATCTCTGGCTTTGTAAGTATAGACTGGCATAGTTTTTATTAATTTGAGAATCCAAAATCCAAAAGTCAGAAGGCAAAATTCTGAACCATCTGACTTCTGACTCCTGTCTTCTGACTCTTGATTTTAATCTTCTTCAGTGCAAATCCTTAAAACTTCTTCTACGGTGGTTAACCCCTGGATAACTTTTTTCATTCCGCTCTCATATAAAGTTGTCATTCCCATTTCTACGGCTTTGTTTTTTATCAATCCCGGTGAGTTGTATTGTAAGATCAGTTCCCTGATTTCATTTTTAATTTCAAAGAGTTCGTAAATCCCTATTCGCCCGTAGTACCCGATGTTGTTGCATCGCTTGCAACCCCTTCCGCGATAGAGGGTGGTGGGGTTGTCTCCTATCAGGTGGCTGATATTTAACCGCTCAATTAAGTCCTTAGGGGGAGTATATGGCTCTTTACACTCCTCACAGATCCGGCGAATCAATCGTTGGGCTAAAGAAAGTTTTACGGATGATGCTACTAAAAAGGGTTCTATCCCCATGTTGACTAAACGGATTATAGTCCCTACCGCGTCATTGGTATGGAGGGTGGAAAAAACCAGATGCCCGGTTAACGATGACCTGATGGCAATCTCTGCAGTCTCCAAATCTCTAATTTCTCCCACCATAATTATATCCGGATCCTGCCGGAGGATTGCCCGGAAACCTTTCGCAAAATCCAAACCGATCCTGGGGTTTGCCTGGACCTGGTAAATCCCCTTTATTTGGCACTCCACCGGGTCTTCTATGGTTACAATATTTTTCGCTGATGATTTAATATGATCTAAGGCAGAGTATAAGGTAGTAGATTTTCCACTACCGGTGGGACCAGTGGAGAGAATTAAGCCATACGTGCGGGTTATTGCCATTTTAAAAATTTTTAAGGCCTCATCTGCTAACCCCAACTGTTCCAATCCGAGAAGAAAGGAGCCTTTATCCAGAATTCGCAAAACCACTTTTTCGCCAAATTGAGTGGGGAGGGTAGAAACCCGCAGGTCCAGCTCCCGGTGCTCTAAGCGAATGGTGATACGTCCATCTTGGGGTAAGCGCCGCTCAGCGATATCCAACTGAGCCATGACTTTTATTCTTGAGACAATGGCCATTTGAAGGTATTTGGGAGGAGTCATAATGTCATAGAGAACTCCGTCAATGCGATAGCGAATATTAAGCCGGTCTTCGGAAGGCTCAATATGGATATCACTCGCCCGCTTATCTACTGCATTGGCAATAATATAATTGACCAGCCTTATCAGGGGAGCCTCCCTGACCTGCTCCTCTAATTTTACGATGTCTACAATCGCGTCATCAATGTCTCGCCTCAGTTCAACCTGGATGGTGGTGAGATCCCCCAATACCTCACTTATGGTTCCAATTTCTTCTTCCTTCTGGGGGAAGATCACCTTCAGGTTTTCTTCCACAGCCTTTTTGGAACCAAGCACCGGGATGATCTCAGTGTTGGTATACTTTCTCAGATCATCCTTGGCGAGCACATCAAAAGGGTTAGCCATGACCACTGTCAACCCGAAGGCATCCTGTTTGATGGGGATGGCATAATACTTGCGGGCTAAGTATTCGGGAAGGAGGCGAGCAATGTGAGGATTAACATTTTCCATATCCTTAGGGGACACGAAAGGAATGCCGTGCTGATTTCCCAGGAGGCGCAGTTTATTTTCCTCGGTGATCAACCACATATCTACTAAAACATCCCCCAAATATCCCCCCACTTCTTTTTGCCTTTTTAAGGCTTGATCCAACTGAACCATCGAGATCAGGCCTTCCTCTAACGCATATTCCCCCAACTGTTTAACCTCTCCCATGTACTCCTTAGGCATGGTTGTCTCCTTTTTCTGGATACTGGTTTCTGGATGCTGGTTTCTGGATGCTGGTTTCTGGATTTTCGATATTAAATAAATCCAGTATCCAGTATCAAGTATCTAATATCAAGCATCCAGTATCCAGTATCCAGCATCAAGCATCAAGTCTTATCATCAGTAGCCTCTCCGATAATCGTAGGAGTAATAAAAATAATCAGTTCTCTTTTAGTTTTCGTACTACTATCTTTTTTGAAGAGTAAACTGAAAATAGGGATTCTCGAAAAGAACGGAACCGCATTGGTGGATTTCGTTTCTTCCTCTAAGGTTAATCCTCCCAAGGCAAATGTCGTTCCACTCTTTACCGATACTTTCGTGGTTAACGCCTGGGCCCGAAGAGGGGGATTCCCTTCAATGGCATTCGACCAATCAGCAGTTTTTCGGGCCACCACAATATCCATAAAGACCTCATCTCCCACAGTATGAGGGCTTACCTCCAGCTCTATGGCCGCATCCTTGAACTTCAGCTCAGTGGTTATCGCTCCTCCGGCTATCGTTCTTTCCAAGAAGGGGATTTCGTCCCCGATTTTTATGTAAGCCTTCTGGTTATCCTGGGTTATCACCCGGGGACTGGCTAATATTTTTGCCTGCCCTTTATCCTCTAAAGCTGACAGTTGGACATCCAGAAAGTCATTTTGGAGGTCCCCGATAAGCAAACCGATTGCCCCTCCCTTTCCTGCTCCCACCGCAGCAGGGAGATTAACTGCAAAGGTGGATCCGCTGTCTGAACTGGTTTGAGTCGAGGTGCCTGCTGTTGTAGAACTACCATTTGCATCTGTGTTTGTCTGTCCTGTTGTGCCTCCCCATGTCCGCGATCTTTGGCCACTAACAACAATATTTCCTTCTCCTGATCTTCCTCCCCACTGGATTCCCAACTCTCTGGCATAATCCGAATCAATAAGAGTAATCCTCGCCTCAACCAGAATCTGGGGGGAAGGAATATCAAGCTCCTTTATCAGCGCCACTATCTGTTCAACTTTTCCCGGTACATCGGTGATAATCAGAGCATTGGCAGCTTCCACTACCTCAATACTGGCATCTTTGCGGTCGCTGAGCATCTTCCTTAAGGCACCTGCCAACTGGTTTAGATTCTGGATTGCCTCTTTTGGCACTGCCAGTTCCTTGGCAATTGACTCCGTAGCTTTGGCGTTAAGGATGTAATTCACCTTAATCGTTTTACTCACTAACTCCTCGGTCTT
Organism: Pseudomonadota bacterium; assembly: GCA_043798555.1. Lineage (GTDB taxonomy): Bacteria > Desulfobacterota > WTBG01 > JAGOGO01 > JAGOGO01 > JAZDOO01. Next base: position 7,291 of record JAZDOO010000243.1, read on the forward strand.
TTTCCTGGATTCCATGATTTTCTTTTGAGATTCACTCTGTTTTTCCAGCTCTTTCACCCGTTCGGTTTCTTCTTCCCGGAGCTCTTTTTGGGTGGCGATAAGGATAACATCTCCTTTAAGGGCATACCCCAGGCCAGCGGTTTTTAAAACAGAAAAAAAGATGTCTTCTAAGGGAACCTGATCGAAGTCTAAGGTAATGAGGCCCGATACTTTTTCACTAATGATTAAATTTAACCCGTACCCCTTTGCCAGGAGCCTTAGGACATCCTTCACCTCAGCCTCAAAAAAGCTCATGGAACAGCGTTCCTTGGGAAGATTAAGGGAAGGAGTAATATCTTCGGCCTGGGCGGAGTGGAGACTGAGAGGATAGGCAAGGAAAAAGAAGAGAAAGATAGCAGTAATAATTCTCATCATGGCTTTTTCATCTCCTGTAAATTACAGTTCAATACTGTTCTAACGGATTCACTTTGATCATGGTTTGGGGGGCGGCCTCTTTCAGTTTCAGAATATAGAGCTGCTCACCTTCTTTCAAAATTACGTGATCTTTCTTTATCTCGATTATTTCTTTGCTATTTATTTTGTCTCCCATTTTAAGCACTGTATGGTCAATGATCGCAGTCTCGGGCTGGGGAAAAGTGATAATTCCCGTAAGGCTGAGTTCTCCGGAAAGGTCAATCATCTCAGTCCGGGCCATTCCCCCCGCTTGAGGATAGCCCTCAGGGGTCTCAAAAGGATTAAAAAACGGATCTCGTTTCACTGAGGCAGCTATTATTGTATTTTTTGGAGACGAGGGGCTGGAAATCAGTTCGGTATCCTGCAAGTTTGCAAGCAACTGGTCAGTAAACTCAAAACAACTTAAGGTAAACTTGACC
>JAZDOO010000029.1:0-10408 GCA_043798555.1 Pseudomonadota bacterium
CTTCCTATCATTTTAGCAGGCAATGAAGGGCAAAAGAACAAGTATCTTCCGAGTTTAGCAAGTGGAGACCGGTTAGCTGCTTTTGGCCTCACGGAAGCGAAAGCAGGATCAGATGTGGCGAGTCTCGGATGTCGCGCAGTAAAAAAAGGGGATGAATATATCCTCAATGGAAGTAAGTTATTCATCAGTAATGGGGGAGTAGCCGACATCCACACCATTTATGCCGTCACCAACCCAGAGGAGAAGCCCAATAAAAAAGGAGGTATCTTTATCGTGGAAAAGGATTTTCCCGGTTTCAGAGTGGGGAAAAAGGAACATAAACTGGGTATCCGCTCCTCAGATACAGTGGAGCTCATTTTAGAGGACTGCCGGGTTCCGGCAAAAAATCTTTTAATGGAAGAAGGCACTGGCTTTGCCATTGCCATGAAGACCCTGGATTTTGCCCGTCTGGGAATCGCCGCTCAGGCCGTGGGAATTGCTTCCGGGGCTTTTGAATATGCTACCCAATATGCAAAAGAGCGGGAAGCGTTTGGTAAACCCATAACTCACTTTCAGGGCATTTCTTTTAAATTAGCGGATATGGCAATACAGATTGAGGCTGCCCGTCAGCTCCTGTACAAAGCTGCGGCTGTCTTCCAGGAACTTCCGAAAAACATGTCTCGGCTCGCTCCGGAACAGGTTCGTTTTTCCTCGATGGCAAAGACTTTCTGCTCGGATGTAGCTATGGGGGTCACGGTGGAAGCGGTGCAGGTGCTTGGGGGATATGGATATTCCAAGGAGTATCCGGTTGAGCGAATGATGCGTGATGCCAAGATCACTCAAATCTACGAAGGAACGAATGAGATACAACGATTAGTCATTGCGAGTACGCTTTAACTGAACCATCACTCTGGTTCCTGGTGTGATTTCCAAAAAAGGGTAACAATTTCTTCGGCTATGGAATAAGGGTCTTTACCATCTTTCAGGAGATTCTTCAGAAGAGCATCGAAATTACCTTTTTCTTCAAGAAACGTGTCCAGTTCCTGCCGGATTTTTTGCCCGGCTAATCGGTGGACTTCCCTGGTTACTTTCTTTTTCTTCTGATAGGCAGCCGAATCATCCTTTTGGAGAAAAAGGAGATGCTCGTCAACCTTCTCCATCAAGTCCTCAATGCCCTGATTATTCAAAGCTATAGTTTTTACAATGGGAGGATCCCACTTTTTTGGGGGAGAAAGGTGCTGAACCATTTTTTCTAAGGTATGGACATATTTGGACGTGTCCGGTTGATCAGCTTTGTTAATCACAAATATATCTGCCACCTCCATAATTCCCGCCTTGAGAGCCTGGATTTCGTCACCAAACCCAGGAGCCAGGACAAGAATAGCAGTATCCGCAACATGAATCACTTCAACTTCATCCTGCCCCACCCCAACGGTTTCAATGATAATAATATCGCGTCCCACCGCATCTAATATTCTCACCACATTCATCGTCGCCTGAGAAATTCCCCCCAACGTCCCTCTTGAGCTGAGACTTCGGATAAAAATATTATCGGCAGGAGAGAGATAGGACATGCGGATGCGGTCACCAAGGAGGGAACCTCCGGAAATCGGACTTGATGGATCAACCGCCAGGATACCAACGGAATGGTTTTTCTTTTGATACCTTTCCGCCAGTCGTGCAACCAGCGTGCTCTTTCCAACACCTGGGGGGCCAGTAACACCAATCACCCTGGCGTTACCAGTGTGAGAATATACTGCCTTCAAGACCTCCTGGAACCCGGTGGATTCATTCTCCACCAGGGAAATCAGCTTTCCCAGGGAACGAACTGAACCATTGAGGGCTTCTTCCAGTAGTTTCATGGTGCTTTCATTTGGTGAATAGGGATAAAGATTAAGAGAGCAGGTGGCGCAGGTTACGGAGTTTTATTTTTTACGGTATAGGGAGGGGCCAGAATCTTCTCTTTGCGCTCACCATTGCTCGGAAGGTGATGTACCTGCGCACATTTTTTTTGTTTATTTAATTTAAAGTAATCGAGAACCAGATCCCTTTTCAGCAGTTGAATGGCTCGGGCAGGGTCAACACCCTTTGGACATACCCGGGAACATTCTCCCGCATAGTGGCAATTGAACACCGCATGACGGGCTGCTACAATATTCTTCCGATCCTTAGCGCCTTCATCCCGAGAATCAATATTATAACGGTAGGCTTGCGTGAGCGGCATGGGTCCCAAATATTCCCGGTCAGTAGCCATAGTAGGGCAGGCACCCATACAGGCACCACACTTGATGCAATAGGTAAACTGGAGAAATTCTTCGAGTTGATGAGGGGTCTGGAAGAATTCCCCGGAAGGGTCTTCCATTTCTTCTTTATCGCCTCGCTTAATGTAAGGTTGAATACGGGCATGAATACCAAACATTGGCACCAGATCTGGAACCAAATCCTTAATAATATTGAAATTGGGTAGCGGTGCTAAGGTTAAAGCAGATGTGGTAACATCAAGAATCTGAGTGTTACAGGCTAACCCAGGCTTTCCATTGATGAGCATAGCACAGGATCCGCACACCCCCATACGGCAAGAAAAGCGAAATGAGAGCGTAGAATCAAGGATCTGTTTAATCTCGTGTAATCCATCAAGGACGGTCATTCCCATTTTTACCTGCAGAGTATACTGTTCTATGCGGGGAGATGCATCGTTTTCAGGATCAAAACGCCGGATGTAAAAGGTAATGGTATATTGTTTCTGTGTCTCTTTTTCCATTTTCTTATCCTTTTTAAACTGCCGTTTCCAATGCCTTTGACGCAACGGCTGCATACGTGCCAATAACAAAAAGGAAGATACCAACTACCCATAAAAAGATGGTAACATACCGCTCAGTAGGTTTTTTCAATCCCAGCTCAAACACAATGGTTCGTAACCCATAAAACCCATGGTAAAGCACCGCCCCTAAAAGAATAATATAAGTAAAAGCAAAGAATGGTGAATGACTTCGGTACACTACATTCTCCCACGTAACCGGGGATCCCCCAGCGGGACTAAAAAGCTCCACGAATCCATTGAGGTGCATTACCATCATGTGCAATCCTGCCAATATGAGGATTAAAATTCCGGCAGTGAGAAACCAGACCCAATATACTGTTTCTCTCATTATGTCCTCCTAATGACCTAAAAAGAAAATATTATATCCTCCTGCTACGATGAGAATGGCAGAGAGCACCATCATGATTATCATTAATGGCCGCTGGGTATTAAGGGATGAGCGGTAAGGATAGATTGGTTCTTCAGCCTTTCCTACTGCCAGTCCCAATTCAATGAAAATAAGCCGGATGCCATTTAAAGCGTGAAAAGCAAACCCCAGGAAGACCAGAAATTCACCAACCTTAAAAAAGGGATGTCGTAAGGTAGCCATAGCAGCATTCCAGGAGCCAGGGCCAAACATCCTGACCGAGCTTTCAAATATATGTATCAGTATGAAAGCGAGGATACCGAGTCCAGTAAGCCGGTGTATGATATAGAGGTAGCGCTCTACTCCCCATCGCCCCCCACTAAGCCATCCGAGTATCCCCAAATGGTTATCATACCGTTTATCGGTCATCTTTCCTCTCCTTAGTATTTGCGTTCAACCGGTAACCACTTGGATATCGTCACCGGTTTGTAGCTCAGTTTTGGCCCTTCGCTGCTAAAGCTGACCAAGGTGTGTTTGAGCCATTTTTCATCGTCGCGAGTAGGAAAATCAGTGCGAGCGTGTGCTCCCCGGGACTCCTCCCGGGCAACGGCTGCGGTTACCACTGCATCTGCCAGGTCAAGGAGGTTTTCGACCTCAAGAGCATTAATAAGGTTAGTGTTATAGACATGCCCTTTATCTACGATATTGATATTTGAAAAACGCTGTTTGAAATCCTTAATACTTTTTAGCGCCTTACGTAAACCCTCGCCGGTTCGATAGACCCCCACATGTTGGTCCATCACCTCCCGGAGTTCCCGTTTAATATCATAAGGATTTTCGGTACCCTTCTTTTGGAGCAGTTTTACAAAAATGCGTTCCCTTTCTCTATCCACCTGATCAAAGGACAGGGTTGACAATGGGGGATCGGAGTGAAAATACTTAACCACTTCTCCTCCGGTTATCCCTCCCCATACCAAGCACTCAGCAGTGGAATTTGCGCCCAGGCGATTAGCACCATGAAGCGAATGGCACGCCACTTCCCCGGCTACCCAAACTCCTCTCATGGTGGTAGCTCCATTAATATCCCCCTCAACACCTCCCATGGTGTAATGGGCAACTGGCCGCACCGGGATTGCTTCCTGGATCGGATCTAAACCGAGAAACTTAATACATACTTCCCGGATTAAAGGCAAGGCAGTATTGATCTTTTTTGCCCCCAGGTGGGTTAAATCTAATTTAATATAGTCAAGCCCCGCAGGACCTTCAAAACCTCTTCCTTCTATAATCTCAGTCATCTCTGATCTTGAAACAATGTCCCGGGGTGCTAATTCCATCATTTTAGGGGCATACTTTTCCATCAGACGCTTACCCGGGGCGTTGATAAGGTACCCTCCTTCAGCCCGGCACCCCTCAGTCATGAGGATGCCAGAAGGGACAAGGCCCGTGGGATGGAACTGGATAAACTCCGGATCTTCCAGCTTTAGTCCAGCACGGTAGGCTACTGCCTGGCCATCTCCACTCACTGTTTGAGAATAGGTGGTGAACCCATAGAGGGTTCCAAACCCCCCCGAAGCAATAATAAGGGCTTTCCCACGCAGGACAATAAATTTACCTCCGGGCATATCTATGGCGGTAAGGCCACAGAACTCACCATTTGCAGTAAGAAGAGAGGTGACGAACACTTCATCATAGCGGGAGAAATTTTTATACTGCATCAGGGTATCATAGAGCGCCTGTACCTCAAAAAAGCCGGTCTTGTCCGCTGCCATGGTGGCCCTGGGGAAGCTATGCCCTCCGAAAAGACGCTGTAAGATTCTCCCATCCGGACGTCGTGACCAGGGCATTCCCCAGTGTTCAAGAAGCAACATCTCTTTGGGAGCAAGTTCGACAAATCGGTCCACCACATCCTGGTCAGCTAAAAAGTCAGAACCCTTGACCGTATCCCAGGCATGAAGGTCTAAGTTATCTCCTTCTTCCTCCCGAAGGACTGCTGCACTACCTCCTTCAGCACAAACTGAATGTGGCCGTTGTATTTGTACTTTAGAGATAAGACCCAGGTTGATTGAGTCCTCTGACTTTCGAGCAATCTCCACTGCCGCACGGAGCCCGGCCAATCCGGTGCCAAAAATCAGCACATCATGGGTAACGATCTCTATCTCGCTTTTCCTCTTCATAATTCCCATTGCTCTTATTCACTTATTACGCCCCCTCACCTTAATCCCCCTGAGGGGGAGAGGGCTGGGTGAGGGGGGAATAGTAATCTTATCTCACTTCTTATACTTTTTCACATTCTCCTTGTAGAGGTCATTTCCCTTGGTATCATTAATGACTATTACCGGGAATTCCTCTACCTCCAGTTTACGGATGGCCTCAGGACCCAGGTCTTCAAAAGCGACAATCTCAGCTTTTTTGATCGCTTGGGAAAGTAATGCTCCTGCTCCCCCGGTTGCACCCAGATACACGCATCCCCATTTTTTCATGGCCTCAATCACCTCTGAGGAGCGTGGTCCTTTTCCAATCATCCCTCTCAATCCCAGCTCAATAAGTCGAGGAGCATACGCATCCATTCGGTAGCTCGTCGTGGGGCCAGCCGCTCCAATCGGGCGTCCAGGACGTGCGGGAGTTGGCCCCACATAATAGATTATTTGTCCGGAAATAGTAAAAGGAAGAGGTTCTCCCTTGTCCAGAAGGGTCACCAATCTCTTATGGGCGGTATCCCGGGCAGTATAAATTGCACCGGAAATAAGTATCTTATCTCCGATGGCAAGTTTATCTACCTCTTCTTTGGTGAGAGGAGTCGTAAGATGGAGTGCTTTTGACATTTTCGCCCCGTTCATTAAAAAGTTGCATTAAAGAACAAATTCAATGTGGCGGCTGGAATGGCAATTGAGATTAACTGCCACCGGGAGGCTGGCAATATGACATGGCTCCATAATCACATGGACTGCAAGGGCAGTTGTTCTTCCCCCAAATCCAGCCGGGCCAATTCCCAGATTATTAATCCGGGTAAGTAACCTCTTTTCAATCTCTGCTACTTCTGGATCCGGATTTCCTTTCCCAATCGGGTTCAACAGAGCTTTTTTGGCAAGTAGCGCTGCGCGTTCAATGGTACCTCCAATCCCCACTCCCACCACAATCGGAGGGCAGGGGTTAGCCTGGGCTTCCCAGACGCGGTTAACCACAAAATCTTCAACTCCGGCAAGTCCATCCGAGGGCCTGAGCATGGTAGCTCGACTCATGTTTTCACTTCCGCCCCCTTTGGCGCAGAAAACAATTTTCAACTGGTCACCGGGAATGCTCTCCCAGTGAATAACCACTGGGGTATTATCTCCGGTATTCTTTCTGGTAAAAGGATGGCACACTGATTTCCGCAAGTAGCCCTCCCGGTATCCTTCTCTCACCCCTTCATTAATCGCCTCAGATAGGTGACCTCCATCAATTGCCACATTATCTCCCATTTCCACAAAAAATACCGCTAACCCAGTATCCTGACATAAGGGGATCGTTTGTTCCCGGGCGATACGGGCGTTTTCAATGAGTTGGTTTAATATTTCTCTTCCCAAAGGTGAGTCCTCTTCTGCTAACGCCCGGCGAAACCCTTCTAAAACATCCTCTCCCAAGAGATAGTTGGCATCAATACAAGTCTGTTTTACCTTTTCTTTTACGTTTTTAAAAGGAATAAAGCGCAAAGGGTAAATACCTCCAGTTTATCCGATAACCACTAACAAATCACCCACACTTACTGAATCTCCCGCCTTAACTTTGACGGCTTTGATTACTCCCGCTATCGGAGCAGTAAGGGGATTTTGCATTTTCATGGCCTCTAAAATAACCACCTCATCACCCTCATTAATCATTTCTCCAACTTGGTGTCTTATTTCTACGATCATCCCCGGCATAGGAGCCACAATGGTCCCTTTGCCTTTTTCTGTCTCCTGAGTAACTTCCTTTTCTTTCGTAACCGCTGGCGCTACTAAAGAGGGTGCCTTGGCAGGTTTAGTCTCAGCCACGGGAGCAGGGGCAGGTTTCGGGGCCGGAGTTACCTGGCGCACCACCATATCTCCTCCCACCTCTTCTACCTCCACTGCATAATAACCATTATCCACAAAAACATTGTATTTCCTTATTTCTGAACCTTTCTCAGGCACTGGCTTCTTTGCTGGTTTTTCTACCAAGTCTCCGGCCAACGCTTTTTTGATAAGCTCATCCTCTCTCTTCACATCCTCCAATGTCTTTGGCTTCACTTCGTCGGGAACCGGTTCCAAGCCATATTTCCACCGCAAAAATCTCATCCCGGTCTGGGGATAGAGGGCATAGATAAGCACATCTCCGATGTTTTTGGCAATATCCTTAGTTGCCTCACTGGCCTTCTCCATTTCTGGCTCCAAAACGTCTGCAGCTCGACAGGTGATTGGCTCCTCCCCCCGGGGATAACCTTTGAGGGTCAGCTTTTGAACCTCTTTATCAATCGGAGCAGGGGATTTTCCATAAAGACCATAACAGTAATCCTTCACTTCTTTGGTAATCATTTTATAGCGACCCATCAATACATTCATCACTGCCTGAATTCCAACAATCTGGCTGGTAGGGGTAACCAGAGGCGGATACCCCAGTTCTTTTCGGGTACGGGGCAATTCCTCATAAACTTCATTGATTCGATGAAGTGCATTGGCTTCTTTCAAATTAGCTACCAGGTTAGTGGTCATCCCTCCCGGGACTTGATGGATAAGGACTCCGGTGTCAATAATTGACATTTTTGTTGTATCCAGAAAGTTTCGGTATTTGGGAGCGATTGTTTCTAAATATTCGCCTATAGCAAATATTTTTCTTAAATCCAACTTACAATCTCGAGGAGAACTCTCGAGGGCTACTAAGATTGGCTCTAAGGCAGGCTGAGAGGAGCGCAGCGCAAAGGGAGCCAGGGAAGTATCTATGATATCCACCCCCGCTTCTATGGCCTTAAGATAAGCCATAGAGCCTTGTCCGCTGGTATAGTGGGTATGAAGCTGGATGGGGATTGTAATCGCTTCTTTCAGAGCCTTAATTAAATCGTAAGCATCATAAGGGGATATCAAACCCGCCATATCCTTGATACACAAAGAATGAGCTCCCATCTCTTCCAAAAGCTTCGCCTTCTTTACATAATAATCCAGGTTATACACTGGTCCCCCCATTCGCTGTTCGGTCAAGGAGTAACAAATGGTAGCCTGAATGTGTTTCCCTGCCTCTTTTATGGCCTTAAAAGAGGATTCGAAATTTCGCTCATCATTGAGAGCATCAAACACCCGGAAAATATCCATACCGCAGTCAACTGAATGCAACACGAATTCTCGTACGACGTCATCAGCATAATTTCGGTATCCCACGATGTTTTGACCCCTGAGAAGCATTTGCAGGGGGGTCTTACGAAGCCTCTTTTTCACGTTTCGAAGCCGATCCCAGGGATCCTCATTCAGATACCTGGTCGGCACATCAAAGGTGGCCCCACCCCAAACCTCCATGGAGTGGAATCCAATTTCATCCATTGGCTCTAAGATCGGTATCATATCCTCGGTTCTCATTCTGGTCGCCAACGATGACTGATGACCATCCCGCAATGTAGTGTCAGTAATCTTCACAGAATTGATTGTTTCATTCTTCTTAGCTTGCACCATAATACTAATCCTTTCACTATGGAATTATTACTTATTTAATTATCCCTGATGATCAAAAAACTAATATAACCGCAGTTGCCAGAGCTTTCGCTGGAGCATTATGTCCTGACGTCCGGCAATCGCCCAAAGGTTAACCCTCTCGATAGGACCAGGAGGTGGGATCACCTCTTCTCTGCTTTCCATGAGCATTTCTTCTTCCCGGTAAGCTTTTATTGCCCCTGAGATCGCAGCAAGTATTTTCGGCTCTATGGTTTCCATCCTCTTTCTTATTCTCCCTCTCTTTTATACCGGAATATTTCCATGCTTCTTTGGTGGTCGGATTTCCCGCTTGGATTTCAACATCTCTAAAGCGCGAATAATGCGAGCACGACTCTCCCGTGGAGCAATCACTGCATCCACATAACCCCTCGCCGCAGCCACATACGGATTGGAAAAGAGGTCTCGATATTCCTGAATCTTTTCTTCCCGCTTGGCTTTGGGATTTTCTGCTGCCTTAATTACCTTCCGAAATATTATATTAGTCGCCCCTTCAGCTCCCATCACCGCTATCTCCGCTGTCGGCCACGCCAGCACAATGTCAGCCCCCAGGTCCCGACTGCACATGGCTAAATAGGAACCTCCGTAATCCTTCCGTGTCACTAAGGTTATTTTCGGCACCGTAGCTTCCGAATAGCACCACAAAAGCTTTGCCCCGTGACGAATTATCCCTCTCCACTCCTGGTCGCTCCCGGGAAGATACCCCGGAACATCAGCGATGGTGATCATGGGAATATTGAAAGCATCACAAAACCGAATGAACCGGGTTGCCTTATCAGAAGCATCCACATCCAGACACCCTGCCAAAAATTTCGGCTGATTGGCAATGATTCCTATTGTCTGTCCCCCCATCCGGGCAAAACATACAATCATATTTCGTGCATAGTGCTCATGGGGCTCTAAAATCTCTCCGTTATCCACTAAGGAGCAAATCACGTCTTTCATATCATACATCTTTCTCGGGTTCTCCGGAACAATGGTATCCAGAGCTTCATCAATCCGATAGAGGTCATCTCCCGTATCAATAATTGGCGGATCTTCCATGTTATTCGATGGAAGATAACCAAGCAGTCGCTTTATTTTTTCGATTGAGTCCGCATCGCTTTCACAGGCAAAATGCGCTACCCCACTTTTGGAGCAATGGGTCATTGCCCCCCCCAGTTTCTCAAAGTCAATCTCTTCTCCAGTGACTTCCTTGATCACATCCGGACCGGTTATAAACATGTAACTGCTTTTCTTGGTCATAAAAACCCAATCAGTCATTGCCGGAGAATAAACTGCCCCACCGGCAGTAGGCCCCATGATGGCGGAGATCTGGGGAATAACTCCTGAGGCGCACGAATTCCGATAGAATATATTTCCATACCCTGAAAGAGCATCTACTCCCTCCTGAATCCGGGCCCCACCAGAATCATTAAAACCAACAATCGGCGCCCCCGTCTTTAACGCTAAATCCATCACCTTACAAACCTTTTTGGCGTGCATTTCCCCTAAGGTCCCCGCCCGGGCAGTAAAGTCCTGGGAAAATGCAAACACCGCACGACCGTTTACCTTTCCATATCCGGTTATCAC
>JAZDOO010000046.1:0-3573 GCA_043798555.1 Pseudomonadota bacterium
TGAGCACTTTACACACTTATCCTGATCAATGGCCTTAATGCGGCGCCTGGCAGTGTAAATAGCTTCTGTGGGGCAGCTTCCTACGCAGGCATCACAGGAACGCTCACATTTATCAGGGAGGATATAGTAAGCGATAAGCTTTCGGCACATTTTTGCTGGACAGCATTGATGCAACACATGGGCTTCATATTCAGCGCGAAAATACTTGATGGTAGTGAGGACAGGGTTCGGAGCGGTTTTCCCCAGGCCGCACAGTGACCCCCTTTTTATGTCCTCTCCCAGATCAAGCAAAAGGTCAATGTCCCCCAGCTTTCCTTCCCCTTTGGTAAAGTCTTCGAGAATACCAAGCAGTTGCTTAGTCCCAATTCGGCAAAAGGTGCATTTGCCGCAGGATTCCCTTTGAGTAAAGTCCAGAAAATAGCGGGCCATTTCTACCATGCAGTCGTCTTCATCTAATACCACCATCCCTCCAGAACCCATCATGGCCCCGGATGCTTTCAATGAGTCAAAGTCAATTGGAGTGTCGAGAAATTGTTGGGGGAGACAACCTCCTGAGGGACCACCGATCTGAATGGCTTTAAATTTTTTCCCCCTGGGAATGCCTCCGCAGATGGTAAAAATGACCTCCTCAAGAGGCGTGCCCATAGCTACTTCTACCAGGCCAGTATTATTGATTTTTCCAGCAATGGCAAAAATGGCGGTTCCCTTACTGAAATCGGTACCTATGGAGGCGAAAGTATCTGGTCCTTTAGTCATAATGAATGGGATATTGGCCAAGGTTTTTACATTATTTATGAGCGTAGGCGAATCTTTCAGACCCCGGATTGCTGGATAGGGAGGCCGGTGGCGGGGCATGCCTCTTTCTCCCTCAATTGAGTGGATCAGAGCCGTCTCTTCTCCGCAGACAAATGCACCGGAGCCTTGGAAAACCGAAAGTTCAAAATTAAAATTACTTCCCAAAATGTTTTTTCCTAACAACCCGGTATCCCGAGCCTGTTGAAGGGCAAGGTTAACTCTTTTGACTGCTAAGGGGTACTCCATTCTCACATAAATGTAGCCGGAACGGGCGCCAATGGCATAACCGGCAATAATCAGCCCCTCCAGAATATGATGCGGGCTGCTTTCGATAATGGCTCGATCGGAGAATGAACCAGGATCTCCTTCATCAGCATTGCAGATCACATATTTTTCAGATCCGGGTGCCCTCTGACAGATGTTCCATTTTTCCCCGGTGGGAAATCCTGCTCCTCCCAGCCCCCGGAGACCCGAACTTCGGACTATTTCGATAACCTCTTTTGGTGCCGTCTGTAAGACTTTGCTTAAGCCTTGGTATCCTCCTTTGGCAATATAGTCCTTAATATTTTCGGGATTGATCAGGCCGAAATCACTGAGAATGATTCGGGTTTCTTGAGCAAAACGGGGGAGGTCAGCGATTGAGGGGAGAAGATCATTTGCTTCGAGGGCAGCGAGCATTAGTTCCGGAAGAACATTATCTCCAAGAACATAATGCTTAATCAAGGTGGTAGCAATAGTAGGATTTACATTCCCATAAAGAATAGTGGGGAAACCGGGCTTACTGATGGCAACAAGCGGTTCAGCATAACAGTGGCCCATGCAGCCCACGGGAATAACCGGGACGTTAAGATTGAGCCTGGTTATTTCTTCCTTAAAGGTTTTCAATACCTCCACAGCACCCGAGGCCCGGCCACAGGTTGCCGTGCCTACCATGATGTGAGGAGTTTCATCCGCATGGGTTATCTGCCACGACTCGAGGGCCTGAAGCTTTATTTTTGCAAAATGTTCTGCAATACCTTGTTGCACTTGCCTGTTCACGAGTTTTTATCCGGTCCTTCCGCCACTTTTTTCTTCTCGATCTCAAACTTCAACAAGATGCCTTCCACTGCGGTTGGTGACATTTTGCCATGAACGTCTTCACCCACCAGAACTACCGGGGCGAGGGCACAGCAACCCACACACGCCACTCTCTCGAGACTAAATTCCCGGTCTGCAGTTACCGCTCCTTCTCCTATCCCTACCCTCCTTTCCCACTCCTCCAGAATTATATTTCCCCCTCTAACATGGCAGGCGGTTCCAAGGCAAACTTTAATGGGATGTTTTCCGGGGGGGGTAAAACGGAACTGGTTATAGAATGTGGCAACCCCGAAAATTTCTCCGGGCGGTATTCCTAAGAAGGAGGCGACCGCCTGCATCGCTTCCTGGTGGATGTAGCCGAGTTTATTTTGGACTGCCTGAAGAATGGGGATGAGATGTTCTCGGGTAGGGGAAAAATCATTGAGGATAAGGTGGGTCTCTTTCCGTATCTCCTCCTCCTCGGCATTATTAAAGTCCACTTTCACCTTTCTTATCCTTAGATTTCTTTTTTGGCTTTTGTTTTAGCAGGTAACCTTCACAGGTCTTACACTTCTTATATTCCCTTACCGGTTTACATCGGGAAAGGGGAATTTCGTACTCTAAAATATTACAAAAAATTATTTTAACCGGTTTCTTTGGTTTTTTAGCGTTATGTTCCAAAATAGTATCCCAATATTATATGAAGGTTAAAAGTCAAGGGGTTATCTTTCGGTAAAGCATTATTAGGAATTTTTCTCTACGCACCATTATACCACATATTCAAAGAAAAAAGGGGAACCATACCTCGATAAATTTCTCCTTTACGTAAAATTTTTTATAGTTATTGAACATGAGATAGTCAAGTTATTATTTTTATTTTGTAAAAAAACATGCTGATCACTATTTTTCCCCTTTTACTTTAGTAGAAAACATTCAACCATTGACCCAAGGTACCAATTCTGTTATGTAGTTAAAAAGATGAATAACAGGTTGATGAGGATAACGAAAGCATTTCCAGGACGGAAAAAGGTATGCAAGCAGAAGTGAGAATATTTGCGGATCTTCGGAAGTATGTTTCAGGCTCTGAAAACCCGCTTCCAATAGAGTTAAACGAAGGCGCAACGATTCAGGACCTTCTTGCCGTAATAGAAATTCCGCGCGAAAAAATAAAGGTAATTTTTGTTAATTCCCATCAGGAATCGCTGGATTTTAGACTTAGTGCGGGAGACCGGGTAGGGATATTCCCCCCCACTGGAGGAGGGTAGTAACCTAAGGATGCTTTCCGGCACCCCCCGAAAGAGTTTTTTTGTCATTCTGAGCGAAGCGAAGAATCTGATAAATACAGTTTCGTTATAAATTTGAGATTCTTCGGCTAACTCCTCAGAATGACGTTATCGAACAGGCTCAAAGGTGGACTATGAAAAGCTAAGGAAAATGGTTTCCTTTTTGTGCAAGTGAAATGGTGAACAGTTTTAAGGGCATCAAATTGGATATAACAAAAAAAGGACAAAGAACACTAAGGGTTAAATCGAAAATTTGGATAGAAATTGAGGGCCGTCCCCTGCTGGGAGAGGGGAGAAGAAATCTGCTAAAATATATTGAAGAGAAAGGTTCTATTTCCCAGGCGGCAAAAGAAATAGGAATTTCTTATAAGAAAGCCTGGAGTTATATTAAAAATATGGAAGACCGTTTGGGGGTAAGGTTAGTGGAGAAAAGCGTAGG
>JAZDOO010000052.1:0-12696 GCA_043798555.1 Pseudomonadota bacterium
GGAATCACAAACCAGTCAAATACTGACTTCCACCCAGCAAAGGCGTCTGTCGTAAAGCCCAGTTTGTCCTTCCCAGAACATAGGTAGAGCGATATTGAGCGAGGGGAATATCGAACCGCATTGAGCCAACTTATTACAGATTTCTGGAGTAATCTATATACCGTCCTCGTTCGAACCCCACATGTTTGAAGAAGGCCTGCAATTGACTATCATGTTCTTCGACCATCACCCGCACCAGCTTTATTCCTTTGGAGCGACACTTGTCTAATAACGCCTGGATTAGCTTAGTAGCGATACCCTGACCCTGGTATTGAGGATCAACTCCTAAGATTTGAATTATGCACCCCTCGGATACCTGTTCGCGAACATAGGTAAGATAGACTAGGATAAACCCAACAAATTGGTCGTCAAGCTCAGCCACAAAACTCATATCTATTTGGCCCCCCAAAACTTCCCGGGCCGAATCTCTATACGTAAGCGCCCTTTGCACTCCACTTATCTTCCGGTCCACTGCTAAAATCCCATTGATATCCTCTGGCTCCATGGGCCGGATCGTCACATTCGCTTCTGTGCCTGCCATGATGTTTACCTCCTTTCTGAACAATTTCTAAAATTGGTGAAATTTATGCCTACCCCGAAAATAAAAAACACCTCTTCGGCTTAATACCCAAAAGGTGTTTAGTTTTTTATCTCTATAACCACCCTCCTACCGAGAGGAACGCGATTTCTCTTTGATTTTATTAAATAAATTTGCGAGAATGTCAATAAAAAAAGGACCTGGACATTCGCCCAAATTTTGAGCGGAGAGGAGAAAGGTTTTTTAATAATACTTTTGGGGAAAGTGGAGTTTAAGTTTTTCTTGACAATGTACGAAGAAATTTGTTAGGAAACGGTGAATGAACAATCATTCAGGATTTCAGTTTGGCTAAGCACTTTATTTTTTTCCCTTTTTGCTTATCTCACCGCAAAAAGGGCTTTCTAATGAATGTTAGAGAACCTTCTTTTACCCAAGAAAAAAGCCATTTTAAAGAAGTGGTTTGATCTGATTGTAGAGACCTACCCCGAGGAAACGTCGAGGTTCTTAAGAAGGGAAAAAGACCCGTTTGCTAATCCAGTAGGCTCCACGATCGCTGAGGGAATCGAGGAAGTATTCGAAGAACTCCTTAAGGGAAATGATACTGACCGGTTTACCTCTTTTCTTGATCGAATCATCCGGGTGAGGGCGATTCAGGATTTTACTCCTTCTCAAGCAATAGCCTTTATCTTTTTACTGAAAAAGGTGGTTAGGGAGGAGGCTGAAAAAGAGATTCGAGAAAAAAATCTCTCAGATGAGCTGGTGAAATTTGAGTCCAAAATTGATGCACTTGCGTTACTCTCGTTTGACATTTATATAAAATGCCGGGAAAAGCTTTACGAAGTGAGGGCCAATGAGGTTAAGAATAGGTATTTATATTTGTTGAAACGAGCTAACCTTTTGTATGAAATCCCTGAACAAGGGTCTGAAGAGCATGACAATGTCCATTAATATTACACCATAAAGCGAGGCGAGAAAAGATGAGCGCTTTAGCAAGTATCATGTTTTCCTTATTCACCATTATTTTATGCTTTTTTGTTGTCTTATTAGGAGTAGAAGCGGTAAGTTTACACTACCTCTTTGGAGTAATCATTCCCTACGTGGCCCTCATTACGTTCATCGGGGGATTCATTTACCGCATCCTCCACTGGGCGAAATCTCCGGTTCCTTTCCGCATTACCACCACCTGTGGACAGCAAAAATCTCTTCCCTGGATCAAGGCAAATAGCCTCGAAAATCCCCATACCACATTTGATGTTCTCAAAAGAATGGTCCTTGAGGTACTCTTCTTCCGCTCTCTGTTCAGGAACACCAGTGCGGAATTGAAAGATGGGCCCAAAATTGTTTACTGGTCAGCAAAATGGCTCTGGCTGGCGGGACTGGCATTTCATTGGTCCTTTCTTATTATTGTAACACGACACCTTCGATTTTTCACCGAACCAATACCGTTTTTTGTGCAATTAATTGAAAATATAGACGGAGCTTTTGAGATCGGGGTACCAACGCTTTTCCTCACTGATTTGGTGATCTTGGCTGCCCTGACCCATCTCTTCTGCAGAAGAGTCTTGGTTCTCAGAATCCGATACATCTCCCTTCCGGCTGACTACTTCCCCCTCCTTCTCCTTTTGGGTATTGTTTTTACCGGTGTGCTCATGCGGTCTTTTGAAGCTTTTAAAGTAGATCTTATTAAGGTCAAAGAGCTGGCGATAGGGTTGCTGAGCTTCCACCCCGTGATCCCCGAAGGGATCGGGTTCCTTTTTTATGTCCATTTGTTTTTTGTTTGTGTTCTCCTGGTTTATTTTCCTTTCAGCAAGCTCATGCACATGGGGGGAGTATTCCTTAGCCCAACGCGTAACTTAGCGAATACCAACCGTATACAACGGCATATCAATCCCTGGAATTATCCGGTAAAGGTTCATCATTACGAAGAATATGAGGAAGAGTTTAGGGAAAAGATGAAAATGGCAGGAATTCCGGTGGAAAAGGAGTAAAAAATGTCAGAAGTCCTAAAACCAGATGAACTCGTCAAGATAGATTTTAATCCTCCCCGAACGTCGTGGATGGATACGCCGGTAAAATTTAAACCGGGGACGTGGAGCTATCCTGCGGCTGGAAAAAACATCAAAGCTCTGGGCATGCCCAACCCAAGGGAATGGTCACCCGCTGATGACGATTGGAAGCTGCCGGAAAACTGGAAAGAAATTGTTTTGAAAGGAATGGCAGACCGGTTGAGTAAGTTCCGGTCCTTTAAACTCTTTATGGATATTTGTGTGCGATGCGGTGCTTGCGCGGACAAGTGCCATTTTTTTATTGGCTCCGGGGACCCCAAGAACATGCCGGTATTGCGAGCGGAACTTCTTAGGTCAGTATACCGGAAAGAGTTCACTACTGCCGGAAAAATCCTCGGGAAGTTAGCGGGAGGGAGAGAGCTTACCATAGATGTAATTAAAGAATGGTTTTACTATTTTTACCAGTGCACTGAGTGCCGCCGCTGTTCAGTATTTTGTCCTTACGGGATTGATACGGCAGAGATTACTATGATGGCAAGAGAGCTTCTTTATCTCCTTGGGTGTGGGATTAACTGGGCTCTGGAGCCGGTGGCAAACTGTTTCCGAACCGGAAACCATCTTGGGATTCAGCCTCATACCCTGAAGGATACCTTGGAATTTTTCGCTGACGATATTGATGATATAACCGGTGTGAGGGTGGAAATCCCGATTAATAAGAAGGGGGCAGAGGTACTGTTTGTGACCCCTTCGGGTGATTACTTCGCTGATCCGGGCACTTACACGTGCATGGGCTACATGATGCTTTTTCACGAAATCGGGCTTGATTATACCTGGAGCACCTATGCTTCTGATGGGGGGAATTTTGGTTTGTTCACCTCCCACGAGACGATCAAGCGGTTAAACGCTAAGCTTTACGCCGAAGCAAAGCGATTGGGGGTAAAGTGGATTCTGGGAGGAGAATGTGGTCATATGTGGAGAGTTATCCATCAGTATATGGACACGATGAATGGCCCGGCTGAATTCCTTGAGATACCGGTATCTCCCTTTACGGGAACCAAATTCGAGAACGCAAAATCCACCAAAATGCTTCATATCGCCGAATTTACTGCTGACCTGATCCGCCATAATAAATTAAAATTAGATCCCAGCAGGAATGATAAACTGCGCGTGACCTATCATGACTCCTGTAACCCCTCCCGGGCGATGGGACTTTTTGAAGAACCCCGGTATATTATCAAAAACGCTTGCAACCATTTCTATGAGATGCCGGAGAACACCATCAAGGAGAAAACCTTCTGTTGTGGTAGTGGTGCTGGTTTGGGGAATGACGAGAACATTGTGATGCGGATGCAGGGCGGGCTTCCCAGGGCAAATGCGGTAAAATATGTTCATGATAAGCACGGAGTGAACCGACTTGCCTGTATGTGTGCCATTGATCGAGCTGCGCTCTCCGCCCTGATGGAGTACTGGGTGCCGGAGGTGGTAGTTACCGGGGTACATGAAATGGTAGCGAATGCCCTTATCATGAAAGGAGAACGAGAGAGAACAACGGATTTGCGGGGTGAACCACTTGAAGAGGAGGGGCAAGGGGATGTATGATTCAGATAAGATAATTCCCGGATTAATTATCTTCCTGGTGATTATAACGTTTCCGATCTGGTACAATGTGATGAGTGGAAAAGCATCGTATCGGCCCGAGCCAAAAATCGTCACTCAGGAGAAGCAGTGTGTGGAGTCAACCCCATACATGAAATCCTCACATATGAAACTGTTAGATCTTTGGAGAAATCAGGTTGTCCGTGAGGGCTCCAGGTTATATGAAAGTGCTGATGGCAAAACCTATACCATGAGCCTTACTAATACCTGCTTGGATTGTCATTCAAACAAAGAGAAATTTTGCGACCAATGCCATAATTATGTCGGGGTAACCCCTACCTGCTGGAATTGCCACGTTATCCCGGAGGAGAGTAGTTGATGGACGAAAGAAGAAGAACCTTTCTGAAGATAGCCGGATGCTCCCTGTTAGGAATTGGGGCGGGGCCAGTTTTAACTGCATTTGCAGAAAACAGAGATTCTAAGGTTTCCCGGGATCCAAAGGCCCTTCTGGGGAAGCGATGGGCCATGATTGTGAACATGAAGAAGTGTAAGGAGGATTGTACTGATTGCATCGCTGCCTGCCATCGTATTCACAACGTGCCTGATCTTGGAAATCCTAAAGATGAGGTCAAATGGATCTGGCGGGAGCCTTTTGAAAATGCATTCCCCGGCCAGGAACACAAGTATATTGAAGAATACGTAGAGGAAGGTTTAAAGGGCGCACAGTTTATCGTGTTGTGTAATCACTGTGATAACCCCCCGTGCGTCAGGGTTTGTCCTACCCAGGCTACGTGGAAGAGAGAGGACGGCATCGTCATGATGGACTATCACCGCTGCATCGGATGCCGGTTCTGTATGGCCGGATGCCCTTATGGCTCCAGGAGCTTAAACTGGCGGGATCCGAGACCTTTCATTAAGGAGGTTAATAAAGACTATCCCACCAGGACGAGAGGGGTGGTAGAGAAATGTACCTTCTGTGTGGAAAGATTGGCTCAAGGTCTTATTCCTGCATGTGTGGAAGCGTGCAAAGAAAAGGCGTTGGTTTTCGGTGATGTGGAAGATCCTCATTCTGAGGTGAGGGAAATTCTTCGTTCCCATCCCACTATTCGACGGAAAGCACAACTGGGCACAATGCCTCAGGTTTATTATATCGTGTGAGGTGAGCATGTTCGAAAAAGCGCTGACAGGAAGTAAAAAGTACTGGGGATTATTAGTAGTTTTGGGTGGCCTCGTGGGGATAGGTTTTTTGTGCTACCTTAAACAATTGAGTTTCGGTTTAGGCATCACTGGTATGAGCAGGGATGTCTCCTGGGGGCTCTACATTTCCCAGTTTACCTTTCTTGTGGGAGTTGCCGCTTCAGCAGTGATGCTGGTACTCCCCTACTACTTGCATAACTATAAAGTCTTTGGGAAAATTACCATTCTGGGAGAATTCCTGGCAGTAGCTTCGGTAACTATGTGCGTAACGTTCGTTGTTGCTGACCTCGGGAGGCCGGATCGGGCCTTTAATGTATTGCTCTATCCCAGCCCCCAGTCCATCCTTTTCTGGGATTTGGTGGTTCTGAATGGTTATCTTTTGCTCAATATTGTGATCGGCTGGACTGTGCTTGCGGCGGAGCGTGAATCAGTAGCCCCGCCATCATGGATTAAACCTTTTATCTATCTCTCCATCCCTTGGGCGATCAGTATCCATACCGTGACCGCCTTCATTTATGCCGGTCTTCCGGGTAGAGGATTCTGGCTTACGGCAATTATGGCACCCCGCTTTCTCGCTTCCGCCTTTGCCTCTGGTCCGGCGCTGTTAATATTGCTCAGCTTCATTGTGAGAAAATATACCAAGTTTGATCCTGGTAAAGAGGCCATTCAAACGTTGGCAAAGATTGTCACCTATGCCATGGTCATCAGTGTATTTTTTGTCCTCATGGAGCTTTTTACTGCGTTTTACAGTCAAATACCGGAACACATGAATCATTTCAAATATCTCTTTGTGGGACTCCACGGCCACTCAAATCTCGTCCCCTGGATGTGGACTTGTACTATCCTGGCGGTGATTGCCCTTTTTCTTTTGATTAACCCGGGAACGAGGAAGAACGAGACCACCTTAGCCATTGCCTGTGTGGCGGTCTATTTCTCCCTCTGGATTGAGAAAGGCCTTGGTTTGGTAATTACCGGCTTTATCCCTTCCCCCTTGGAAAAAATCACTGAGTATAACCCTACGGTTCCTGAGGTATTCATAACTCTCGGAATCTGGAGCCTCGGGTTCCTGATCCTTACGGTACTTTATAAAGTTGCAGTAGGGGTAAAAGAAGAAGTGGATGGATAAGAAAATGGTCCCCTATCCTTTGTGTTCACGATAGAAATTTATTAGTAGTTCTGCATCCTTAGGAGAGAGGTCAAAGCGCGAGATTGCATCATTGATAAGCTTTTTGAGCGATTGATCTGAACCTTCCTTAAGGTTTTCCGAAATCCATTTTACTGCTTTCCTTAGGCCTTCACCTTCAGGCATAACAGTACCCATACTCATAGTGTCAACCTCCTCTTAGTAGTTCTCTTAAGCGTCTTATCACTAAGGTAAGTTTCAAATAATTTCAACAGAAAGTACCAACTACTGGTTAATACTACTGGCGATCATTTGCAAGGGAAAAAATAAGTGGTGCCCATTTTTACCTGCTCCCCTTATATACTTGACCAAATTTGGATTAGATGATAAATAAAAGATGTATTTTCCCATTAGCTTAGGATACACCCAAAAGCTCAGATACTGTGATGCCCAAAACAAAGAAGGACTCTTCTCTCGACATTGGAATCATTGGTGCAGGAAGTTGGGGTACGGCACTTGCCACCCTTCTGGCAAACAATGGGCACAAAATTACCTTATGGGTATATGAGAAGGAGCTTTATGAACACATTGTAACCAATCGCGAAAATCATATTTATTTACCGGGCGTACCCATAGCTGATGCGGTCACCCCAACTCAATCTTTTTCTGAAGCATCTACAAAAAAAGACCTCCTGGTCTCAGCAATTCCCTCCCATTTGGTCCGTAACATCATAAGCCAATGTGCCCCTCACGTAGATCCGCAAACGCCCATTGTGAGCGTGTCTAAAGGCATTGAAAATGATACCTTGAATTGTGTATCAGAGATTTTCAAAGAAATTCTCCCCCAGCGTCTTTTTGCCCAAACTGCCTATCTTTCTGGCCCAAGCTTCGCCCAGGAAGTAGCGCAGCAATTGCCCACAGCGGTTGTGGTAGCGTCAGAAAACCAAAACGTTGCCGAAGATGTGCAGGCAACGTTTTCCTCTCCATTTTTTAGAGCATATACCAGTAATGACGTCAAAGGGGTAGAGCTTGGGGGGGCTTTAAAAAACGTAATCGCCATTGCAGTTGGCTGTTCAGATGGCTTAGGGTGCGGGCACAACGCTCGAGCCGCGCTCATTACCCGGGGTCTTGCGGAAATTACCCGATTAGGTGTTGAGCTGGGGGCAAATCCCCTAACCTTTTCTGGTTTGTCAGGGTTAGGTGACCTGGTGCTTACCTGTACCGGAGCTTTGAGTCGCAATCGAGCGGTAGGGATAAAATTAGGGGAGGGGATGTTTTTAGAAGAAATCACTACGGGTTCAAAAATGGTTGCCGAGGGTATAAGGACCACGAAATCCGCTTTCCAGCTTTCCCAGCAACATGGGGTGGAAATGCCCATAGTGGACCAGGTTTACCAGATCATCTATGAAAAGAAATCTCCCCGTAAGGCGGTTAGTGGGCTTATGGGGAGAACCCTTCGCTACGAATTAGATACTCTAAAATAAACGAACCGACGATTTCATGTGAGGATTTACCTATGGCCCCAAAAGGAGAAGCACGTTACTTCTTAGGAATTGATGTGGGCTCGGTAAGTGCCAATACGGTCGTACTCAACGCCCAAAAAGAGATTATTGAAGAACATTACCATCGCCTCCATGGCCAGCCAATACCTACAGTCAGAAACATTCTAAAGGATATTTTCACCCGAATACCCCCTTCTGATTTTAGGGATATTTCTTTTGTTGGAACCGGCGGAAAGGTATTGGCGCAACTGCTGAATGCAAATTTTCTTAATGAGATTATCGCTCAGTGCAAGGCTATCGAATGGTTACATCCGGAAGTAAAAACAGTAATTGAAATGGGAGGGGAGGACTCTAAATTAATCCTGCTCGACTATGGTAAGGGTCAGAACAAGATAAAACTCTTAGATTTTTCCATGAACACCATGTGTGCTGCCGGAACCGGTTCGTTTTTAGATCAGCAAGCCATTCGACTGAACCTCACCATTGAAGCATTTGGAGCACTGGCCCTTAAGTCAAAAAATCCTCCCCGGATAGCTGGTCGCTGCAGCGTGTTCGCTAAGAGCGACATGATCCACCTCCAGCAAACTGCTACCCCCGATCACGATATTGTAGCAGGGTTATGTTTTGCGGTTGCCCGCAACTTTAAAAGCACTATCGGAAAAGGAATGCCTTTCCGGGCTCCAGTGGCTTTCCAAGGTGGGGTGGCTGCTAATGTGGGAATGCGAAGGTCCTTTATGGAAATACTGAGCCTAAGTGAGGAGGAATTTATTATTCCGAAACACTTTGCCTCTATGGGAGCCATCGGCGCCTGCCTCATGGCCTTAGAAGATCCATCGCGGAGGAAGGTCTGGAATGGATGGGAAGAGCTTGATAGCTATGTTTTTTCTCCCCAAGAACAGGACACAGGTGAACAACCGCTCTCGCTTTCTTCGCAAAAAAGTGCTCCTTCTAAAAAAGTTATGATTATGTTGCAGAAAAAAGAAAAAATCAGAGGATATCTCGGCGTTGATGTAGGTTCCATCAGCACCAATGTCGTGGTGATTGATGAGCAAAAAAATGTTCTTGCTAAGTGCTATCTTATGACGGCTGGACGGCCAATTGAAGCAATTAAAAAAGGGCTTAAGGAAATCGGGGACGAATGGGGAGATCGGGTTGAGATTCTGGGAGCCGGCACCACCGGATCAGGCCGTTATTTAACTGCTGACTTTATCGGAGCTGACCTGGTTCGCAACGAGATTACTGCCCAGGCAACGGCTTCGGCTCATATTGATCCTGAAGTGGACACCATCTTTGAGATCGGAGGCCAGGACTCCAAATACATTAGCCTAAGAAACAGTGCGGTGGTGGATTTTGAAATGAACAAGGTTTGTGCGGCTGGCACGGGATCGTTTCTGGAGGAGCAGGCGGAAAAGTTGGATATTTGCATCGAAGAAGAATTTGGCGCACTGGCTCTTCAGTCGCAATCCCCGGTTCCTCTCGGAGAGCGCTGTACCGTGTTCATGGAGTCTGATCTTGTACATCACCAGCAACGGGGAGCAAAAAGGGAGGATTTAGTAGCCGGACTTTGCTATTCTATTGTTCATAACTACCTCAATAAAGTGGTGGGAAAAAAACGAGTGGGAAACCGGATATTTTTTCAGGGAGGAACGGCAGCCAATAAAGGGGTGGTAGCCGCTTTTGAAAAAGTGTTAGGGGAAAAGATAACCGTCCCTCCTCACCATGAAGTCACCGGTGCCATTGGGTGTGCCATCCTCGCCCTGGAGCAAAAAGACAACGCTTCCAGCTCATTCAAAGGGTTTGATCTCAGTGAGAGAGAGTATCATCTTAGCTCTTTCGAGTGCAATGGATGTCCGAATATGTGCGAGATACGAAAACTCGAGGTGAAGGGTGAGAAAACTCTTTTTTATGGAGGACGCTGCGAAAAATACGAGGTGGAAAGGAAGAAAAAAGACGTCAGTCATATTCCTGATTTATTTGGGGAGCGGGATAAGCTTCTTTATCAATTTGAAGCCGAAAATGACCTTCTGCCGGCTTCGGCTCCAGTTATTGGCATACCGCGGGTCCTTTTTTTCTATGATCTCCTCCCGTTCTGGGCCACCTATTTTAATACCTTGGGGTTCCGAATCATTCTCTCTGAGAAAACGACCCCAAAGCTTATTCGTGAAGGAGTTGAGACGATCGTAACCGAAACCTGCTTTCCCATAAAGGTGACGTATGGTCATGTGTTAGACTTAATTAACAAGAACCTCAAAACCATTTTTTTACCCAGTATCATTACTTTTAAGCACTCCCAGCCAAAGATCGCGCAAAGCTTTGCCTGTCCTTATGTACAATCTGTTCCCTACACCATTCAATCTACCATTGACTTTAAACGTTTGGGAATTAATTTACTTCACCCGCCCATATACATGGGGGATGAACCGGGACGCTTAGAAAAAGAACTGCGAAACCTGGCATCCCAATTAGGAAAAAACAAAAGACAAAACCAACAGGCGTTCATCAGGGCGTGGCAGGCTCAGCAAAGGTTTAACGTGGCACTTCGTCGCAGAGGAGAAGAAATCCTATCCCAGTTGGGTGCAGACGAGAGGGCTATGGTTATCGTAAGCCGTGCTTACAATGGGTGCGATACCGGTATTAATATGCGCATTCCCACCAAGCTCCGGGAGATGGGGGTCGTAGCCATCCCTTTAGACATGCTTCCCTTAGAGGAAATTGACCTTTCGGAGAAATGGGGGGGGATGTACTGGGCCTCCGGGCAAAAGATTTTAGCGGCAGCGCACCTCATTAAAAAAGACTCCCGCCTGTTTCCCATTTACCTGAGCAACTTTAGTTGTGGGCCTGATTCATTCATTTCTCATTTTTTCCAGAAAGAACTGGAAGAAAAACCCTACCTGCAAATTGAAATTGATGAGCACAGTGCAGATGCGGGTGTTGTTACCCGCTTAGAGGCATTCTTGGACAGCCTGAAGAATGTTCGATCCCGAAGAATGGTAGAAGTTTCAAGTACTCAGTTCACGGCCATCCGATCAAACGGGAAAAGAAAGACTGTTTATATTCCCCGCATGGCTGACCACTCCTTTGCCTTGGCAGCAGCATTCCAGGCGTGCGGTACTTCTGCGGAACTCATTCCTGAATCCGATCAGGAAAGCGTAAAACTGGGCCGAAAATATACTTCCGGAAGGGAATGCTATCCGTGCATTCTCACTACCGGGAATATGATAAAAATTCTGAAAAGTCCCAACTTTGATCCCGAGCGATCTACTTTTTTTATGCTCTCTTCCAATGGCCCCTGTCGCTTTGGCCAATATTCCCATTTTCAGCGGATGCTCCTCGATGAACTGGGATACCCTCATGTGCCAATTTACTCATTCAATCAGGATGACGGTCTCTACCGAGAATGCCGGGATATTGGGAATGAATTTACTCGGTTAGCCTGGCAGGGGATCGTGGCGATTGACATTCTCGAAAAAAAACTGCGGGAGATACGTCCTTATGAAAAACAGCGGGGAGAAGCTGACTCCCTCTACCAACAGTATTTACACCGAGTCTCCGAATATATAAAAGGTAAAAAGGATCTGGTAGAACTACTGCGACAAGCCCGAAAAGATTTTGACCATCTCAGCTTAGACAAGGCAATGAGAAAGCCCATCATTGGCATTGTAGGAGAGATCTACATTCGCTCTAACAGTTTTAGTAATGAAAATCTCGTCCGAGAAATTGAAATTTTGGGAGGGGAGGCATGGCTCCCCCCAATCGGAGAATGGATTCTTTACACTAACTTTACTGCCCTGAGGAACAGTTTTAAAGAGAGGCGCTGGTCAAATTTCTTCAGGACCATTATTACGAATATTTATCAAAAACATGATGAACATATGCTGAGTAAAATTTTTGCCGCGAGCCTCAAAAACTATCCTGAGCCAACCACAAGAAAAGTTCTCCGCAATGCTAGGCCTTACCTTGATTCTACCTTTGAAGGAGAGGCAATTTTGAGTGTAGGCAAAGCAGTAGATTTTGTCAGGAAAGGGGTAAGCGGTATTATCAATGTTATGCCCTTTAGCTGCATGCCGGGAACGATTGTAAATGCCCTGTTAAAAAAATTTCGTGAAATCGAAAAAACTATTCCAGTATTAAATATGTCCTATGATGGTCAGGAACAGACGAACACCCGGACTCGTTTAGAAGCATTTATTTACCAGGTGCGTCAGTTTCAAGAAAATAACGTATCGTTACCATGAGGATTTTGTACAAATGTTGGAAGCGATCAAAGGCCGCAGAAGTATCAGGAAGTTTACCTCCCAGGATATTCCAGATACCATCATCAATCAAATCATGGAAATGGGAACGTTGGCACCATCCGGTCTCAATAACCAGCCCTGGAAATTCGTGGTCGTCAAGAATCGTGAACTTTTGGAGGAGCTATCCGCGCAGACCAAATATTCCCACATTATTCAGAACGCTCCGGTGTGCATCGCGGTATTTTTAGACAATGCCGAAAGTTATCACCGGGTAAAAGATATTCAGGCTATCGGGGCCTGCATCCAAAACATGCTCCTTACCATCCATCATCTCGGGTTAGGCGGAGTCTGGCTGGGGGAAATCCTGAACAATAAAGAAGCAGTAGAAAAAATATTGGAGGTGTCGGGTAACTTAGAGTTAATGGCTGTCCTTGCCTTTGGATACCCAGCCGAACAAAAA
>JAZDOO010000249.1:0-7145 GCA_043798555.1 Pseudomonadota bacterium
CCAAAGAACAATTATTAGTGCCGATTCGAGGCGGTACGTTTCAATTTGCCTGTCATAAAAATGTCCCCTGTTTTACTGACTGTTGCCGCGACCTCCGGTTACTTCTTACTCCTTACGATATTATTCGCCTGAAAAACCGGCTCGGGGTTTCCTCGCGAGAATTTTTAGGCACCTATACTGTTTCCGAGTTTGATCAGAAAATGGGGTTGCCGATCGTGCTTCTTAAAATGAATGCCGATGAAGGGAAGAAATGTCTGTTGGTTGCCTCGGAAGGGTGCACCATTTATGAGGATCGGCCTGGGGCGTGTCGGGTGTATCCTCTGGGGAGGGCAGCTCAAAAAGGGGGTTCAGATGAGCAGGCGAGGGAACATTATTTTATGGTGAGAGAACATCACTGTTTAGGGTTTCGTGAAGAAAGGGTATGGACGATAAAACAATGGCTTAACGATCAGGGGATAGACCACTATAATGAAATGAATGATTATTGGTTAGAAATTATTACCAGCCGTAATCCGATGCGACACCAAGGTCTTAATGATAAAAAGCTCCAGATGTTTTTTATGGCCAGTTATAATCTGGAGTCATTTAAAGAATTTGTTTTTTCAAGCACCTTTCTAAAACTATTTGAGGTGGGAAAAGAACTACAGGAAAAGATTGGTAAAGACGAAGTGGAGTTGATGAAATTCGCATGTCGCTGGATGAAATTTTCTCTTTTTGGAGAAGGTACTCTTAAGATAAAAGATGAGATTATTCAGACACGAAAAGAAAATACGACGATGAGGTAGAAAATGCTCAACATTGGCCGAAATGATCCCTGTCCGTGTGGAAGCGGAAAAAAGTTCAAAAAATGCCACCTTGGTCATGAGGATGAATTAATAATCGAAAAAATAAAGCAAGATCAAAAAGCATTAGAAGAAAAATTATTGAGCCTTCCCGAGGTTCACTATGGGAGATCAAGGGAGATTTTAGAGAGGGTCAGTATCCCTGAGCTTACGGGAAAAGTAATGGGGATAAAATTTATTGACTTGACGGAATACCTTACGTTGATTGGTCCGAACCAGGAAATTCCGGCCGAGAAAGTAAGCGCGAGCCAGATTATTAACATAAACAAAACCAAGAAGATCGATCCTAACCACATCTACATTGCCATCACCCCGTACGTCAATGACTCAACGGTGATTCACCAGATGGCGCACGTTCTTAGCTTTTTTAAAGACGTCATTCCCTTACCGGGAACCTTTTCTCAGGTAAGTGCAGAAACCGGTATCCCAATAGAACACCTTGACCATCCGGAAGAATTTGCTGAATGGCTGGAGTATTTGAAAGATCAATTTCAGGTGGAGCTGGATGCAGAAGATAGGATCATTTCTTACCTTAAAGGGAAAGGTGTTCTTCTGAAAGGAGAGGAAATACAAGCGGCTGATGTCCAAACGCTTATTTCCCGTTCAACAGAAGTTTTTAACTTTTTAAAAGAACATAAGGAAGAGATTGACCTGCTGATAAAACACCGGGTGGGTTATATCGGGGAGAGGGAAAAGAAAGAATTCAGTCAATGATCTCGTTTTTAAAGTTTTGGGAAGAGAATACCGGGAGGGGGCCAGAAGTTTTGCTCTCGGGATTATAGCGATGCCTGTATGAAGCCTTCACTTGACGTTGTTCCATCATCCAATCCCACCCCCGCACAAAGTAAGGGCACTCATCATTAAAACATACATACTGTACTTCAGTTCCCCAGGTTGATATTGGTGAGGGGCACCATTTTTTCATTTTCACTCCACAATGGGGGCATACCATTATTGCTTCATCATGGAGCGTATCATGTTCTTCCATCGCCATTTCTCCTCTGGTAGAATACGTTGCTGCTTCTTTTTCATTCGGTTACGGCATCTTTATTTTTGGCTTTGGAACCACCAAAAATTTTATTAAAAAAGATATGGGTTTTCTTAAGGCTGATAAGGTCTTCATTATCCTGGAGTTCCTCAGCGAGTTTTTTAGTGACATCTTTCTGCACCAACTCATTGGCTACCCGAATAGCATTCATTACCGCATGAGCATTTGACTTCCCGTGCCCCAGAATGACCGGCTTATTTATCCCTAAAAGAGGAGCGCCACCGTATTCAGCATAGTCGAATCGTTTTTTGAAACTCGCAAAGGATTTTTGGGCTAAAAGATAGCCAACCCGGGAGAGGAAGCGCTTTTTGATTTCTTCCTTAAGGGTAGTGACGATGCTTTCGGCGACTCCTTCAGATACTTTTAAAAGCACATTCCCTACAAACCCGTCACATACTACAACATCTACGTTCCCATTGAAGACATCTCTTCCTTCCACATAGCCAAGATAGTTCAGGGAACTTCTTTTTAGAAGCTCATTGGCCAGGCGCGTAAGCTCAGTGCCTTTGGTTTCCTCTTCCCCATTACTTAATACCCCTACTCTGGGATGAGAAACACCCAACATGTTCCTCCAGTACACTGAACCCATAATGGCAAACTGAACTAAGTTTTGGGGTTTACAAACCGTATTCGCTCCGGCGTCAATCACCATTACCGCCCCACTCATGCTTGGCATTATGGTGGCAATTCCCGGACGGTCAATATTTTTTAATCGTTTTAGAAGAAATAAGGCTCCATACACCACTGCCCCTGAATTACCAGCACTCACCACAGCGTGAGCTTCGTTTTCCTTGACCAATTCAAAAGCGAGGCGGAGAGAAGCATTCTTTTTTTTCCGGATGAGATGGTACGGATCCTCTCCCATCTCGATTACTTCTGGAGCGTGGTATACTTCAATCGGGAGGTTCGACCCTTTATTCTTTTCAAGTTCTTTTCTCACCTTATCTTCGTTTCCCACCAGAATAATAGGGATATTAAGGATTTTTGAGGCTAAAACCGCTCCTTTTACAATCATTTCGGGCGCAAAATCTCCTCCCATTGCATCCACTGCGATTTTAGGACCTGGAACATTATGCAAAATATTGTTTACCATTATTTGCTTTCTGTAAAAATTGGTTGTCTGACTTGATTTTTAGATTTGAGACGTACCTTTGTCAAGGTTTCTTTTCTCAAAACCTATAGGTATTGAATGGCTTGCATTCCTTTCCATGGTAGTTTACATTTCTAACCGGGAATCAACTCTTATAGACTACCCGGGATAAACCGGGAAGAGTAAAAAAAATATAATAGCAAATTTTTAAAACATTATGCAAGAGATAACCATTATTGGCGGAGGCTTAGCCGGATGTGAGGCTGCGTGGCAGGCGGCAAAGGAAGACATAAACGTTCTCCTTTTAGAAATGAAACCGTTACAGTTCTCTCCTGCCCATAAATCTGCCGACCTTGCCGAATTAGTGTGCAGCAATTCTTTTCGGGCTGAATCCTTAAAGAATGCGGTTGGCCTTTTAAAAGAGGAAATGAGGCGTATGGGTACGTTATTTATGCGCTCTGCCGAAGCTGCTCGCATCCCCGCAGGAGGAGCTTTGGCAGTAGATCGGGTAACATTTTCTGTTTTGATTACCTCTGCCCTGGAAAATCATAAAAATGTAACAATAGTCCGCCAGGAAGCATCAGCGCTTCCTTCGCAAAGGCCGTTAATTATTGCTTCGGGACCACTCACTACTCCTGCGTTATCCCAGGCAATTCAAAGCATGATCGGAGAAGAGTATCTTTATTTCTATGATGCAATTTCGCCGGTAGTAGAGGCGGATTCGATCAATATGAGTATCGTTTTTCGAGCCTCCCGTTACCACCAAGGTGGTGATGATTACCTTAATTGTCCCCTTAACCGGGACGAATATACCCGCCTGGTAAAAGAAATTATTCAGGCTGCAAAGGCACCTCTCCGGGAATTTGAACAAGCAATTTTTTTTGAAGGATGTCTTCCCATTGAAGAAATGGCCGTCAGGGGTGAAGAGACCTTAGCGTTCGGACCCTTGAAGCCAGTAGGATTAAAGGATCCGCGAACCGGGAGGCAACCTTTTGCGGTAGTGCAACTCCGTTCAGAAAATAAAGAAGGAACCCTTTATAACCTGGTGGGGTTTCAGACCAGGTTAACGTGGTCTGAGCAGCAGCGCATTTTTCGACTTATTCCCGGGTTAGAAAAGGCTACCTTTGCCCGTTTGGGAAGTTGCCATCGCAATATTTTTATTAATGCACCACACCTGCTTTTGCCTACACTCCAGCTCAAAAAGGAAACGGAAATATTTTTTGCCGGACAGATAAGCGGGGTGGAGGGGTATGTGGAGTCAGCGGCCATGGGGATGGCGGCAGGTATTAATGCAGCCCGATTAATCCAGGGAAAACCCCTCATCCCACCACCAGCAACCACCGCTACTGGGGCTTTACTACTTCATATCAGTAGTGCGGATAGGGATCATTTTCAGCCAATGAATATAAATTTTGGCTTGTTTCCTCCCGTATCTCTCCCCGTCAGCAAAAAGGACCGGCGCTCTCTTTTTGTCCAGCGGGCATTAAAAGATTTAGAGGAATGGCAAAAACAATTAAGCAGAGCATAAAACCTGGGAGGTTTTTTTGGTCTAAGGGACATTAGGTTCTGATGAAAAACCCTATGCCTATTTTCCCTTTTCCATCTTCCTTAATTCGATGGAATCTTTTATCTCAATGATTCCAAATATCACTGCCATCAATCCTCCGAAAATGAATGCTCCCACAACACAAAACTGTAGGCCCATTATTATAGTGGGCAACCATTTGATGAGAAGGATTATGCCAATAACTATGGCGATAGCCCCACCGATTATGCTTAAAACCTTTCCCATTATTTCCTTTCCCATTATTTTTTCCTCCTTTCAAATAGTTGAACTAATGCTGAAGAACCTTCGTTGATTAAGGTGATCAAAATGAGAGAGTAAGTTTGGCAGATCGCTTCTAACATATAAAATTTTATCATAAAAATAGAGATAATGCAATTATAATTGTAGCTTAGCTCTCCAGAGGAGAAAAGAGAGAAAGTCCTTAATTCGATTGATTTGTAAAGCTAAACAGCCTATAATGAAAAAAACAAAAATCAGAGTTCTTGACTTAGAAAATAATCCCGTTGGATTTGCTGGAGAAGAGTAATGCCCCCCTATTGTAAAGGTACGCTCTGCAAGAACTGCATTATTTTTTATGGACATTTATGGAAGGGTTTTGATGAAGAAAGCAAAGAGGATATCTGTTCAATCACCTTTCTCGTCCGGTATAAGAAACGTCAGGTCATTAGCATGGAGACAAATCCGATCCAAAATGTTTATGTGGTAAAGAAGGGGCTTGTCAAAACCTATAAATCGCTACCGGGGGGGAAGCAACAAATTATTGAAATTATAAAAAAAGAAGATTTTTTGAATTTAAACAGTCTGTTTGGGGAATATTGTAACCACAGTGCAGAAACCTTAGTGGATTCAGAACTTTGTGCAATTGAGAAGGGTATGCTTGAAAACCTTCTGAAAAAAAAACCGAAAACAGGTTTAATTATCATCGAATTCATGAAGAAAAAACTGGTTCGCTCCTATCAGAAAATCCGGGACCTGGGTCAGAAGGATGCTCGTTCCCGGGTGGCCTCTTTTCTTCTCGACCTGTCGGAAACGCTCTATGAAGAGCCGCAAAGTGAGTTCACCCTTCCACTGTCCCGCACTGAGTTTGCAGAAGCAGTGGGGCTCAGTGAAGAAACGGGTATCCGGATTCTCCAGGATTTTAAGCGGCAAAACCTGATTGATATTGATAAGAATCTGATTGCCCTCCTTAATATCCCTCGCCTTCAAAAAATCTCCGATAAGTAACTACCAAACCGATTAAAGTCAGTATTATTAGTGATAATTGTCATAAAAAAATTGATAACTATCAATAAAAAAACTGACAAAATATATAGAAGTCAAGGGGGAAACTTGTGTATAAGTCTGGAAATTTTTTCTGAACCTTTAAAAAATTAATTACTCTTGGGGTTTAAATCGCCAAGAATCAATTTAAAAATGATAAAAAACATCTATAAGTATGACAAATGTCATTTTTTAAAATCTTTACCCATGTCATATAAGCCTGAATGGCTATTCAGTGGGTGATTTATCAAACCTTTTATAGGAGGAGTATATTATGTCTAAATTAGTTCCACCTCATGGGAGCGCAGAGTTAAAACCTTTATTGCTTGAAGGGAAAGCCCTCGCAGAAGAAAAGAAAAAAGCTGATACCCTCAAAAAGATCCCCATAACCTCCCGGGAAGCGGGTGATGTGCTCATGATGGGCATTGGTGCCTTTACCCCCCTGGAAGGGTTTATGGGATATAATGACTGGAAAGGGGTCTGTGACGAGTACAAAATGGCTAACGGTGTATTCTGGCCTATCCCGATTACGCTTTCCGCTACTAAGGAAGTGGCTGACAGCATTTCAAATGGAGAGGAGGTTGCCCTTCTCGATGTTGAAAACGATGAAGTCATCGCTACCATGAAGGTAACGGAAAAATACAAAATTGATAAGGCTCATGAGTGCAAAAAGGTCTTCTGGACCAATGACGCTGCCCATCCTGGTGTTGCCAAGGTGATGGAGCAGGGGGAGATCAATTTGGCTGGTCCGATCAAAGTGTTAAGCGAAAGCTATTTTCCGACGGAATTTAAGGGGCTCTACCAGAGACCTGATGAGGCCCGGAAAATCTTTGAAGAAAAGGGCTGGACTACTGTGGCGGCTTTACAGCTCCGAAATCCCATGCACCGATCTCACGAATATCTCGCCAAGATCGCTATTGAGATTTGCGACGGGGTGTATATCCACCAACTTTTGGGAAAACTGAAGGAAGGTGATATCCCGGCTGACGTACGCGTAAAGGCGATCGATGTCTTGGTAGAAAAGTATTTTGTGAAGGATACTTGTATTATGGGCGGCTACCCCATGGAGATGCGGTATGCAGGACCCAGAGAGGCGCTTCTCCACGCCGTTTTCCGGCAAAATTATGGCTGTAGCCATTTGATCGTAGGAAGAGATCACGCCGGTGTTGGTGATTATTATGGGCCGTTCGATGCGCAGAAAATATTCCTCGAAATTCCTGAAGGTGTGCTCAAGTTAAAGCCTCTTCCCATTGACTGGACTTTTTACTGCAAAAAATGCGATGGAATGGCTTCCATGCGGACCTGTCCCCATGGGAAGGACGACCGGGTTCTCTTGAG
>JAZDOO010000065.1:0-17050 GCA_043798555.1 Pseudomonadota bacterium
ATAGACGGAGTTCCAGGTACCGGAGGGAAAATTATTCTCCATTTTTTTAACCCCGGCGGTTCTGTGACCAAGAAACTTTTACCTACCGGCAATGTGACTGATATTATTGACCTGTCAGGAAATGGTCAGATAACCGTTTCCATTGTTGATGCAGGTAATCCGGTTGTATTTGTGAGGGCTAAAGATCTTGGCCTTAAGGGAAGTGAAATTTATGAAATTGATGAGAACGCCGAAATTAGAAAGAAACTTGAATGCATTCGCAGCAGGGGAGCAGTGATGCTTGGATTCGCTTTAACCCCTGAGGAGGCAAGTGAAAAAAGTCAGGCGGTGCCAAAGATCGCTTTTGTGGGAGAGCGTCAGGACTTCCTATCGGTTAACGGACGGTTAGTGCGTAAAGACCACGTAGATTTGGTTGCTCGCATTATGTCAATGGGTACGCTGCATAAAGCCTTTGCAGTGACCGGGGCTATTTGTACTGCAGGGGCGGTTAACATTGAAGGGACTGTTGTCCACGAGATGCTTAGTAACAAGGCACTGGTGGAGAAACAGGAGATTCGTTTGGGTCATCCGGGGGGGATAATATCAGTGGGCGTTTCCATGGAAAAGAGGGAAGGCGAATATGAATACAAGGAGGCAGTGCTCGAACGTACGGCACGGCGTTTGATGGCCGGATATGTATGTATTCCGCAAAAGTATTTTGATAAAGCTGGAGGAAATTAAATGCAAAGCGCAAAAGTACTAAGAACGATATTATCCAAAGAAAAGACTATTATAGTTCCGGGAGCTTATGATGCTTTCAGCGCTAAGATTCTGAAACAGGCGGGTTTTGAGGTTATCTATATGACGGGGTCAGGGGTAACTGCCAGCCTTATTGGCATGCCTGATGTGGGACTTCTCACCATGACCGAGATGGTAAATCAGGCCCGGAACATTGTGAATGCTACTGACCTCCCTTTAATTTGTGATGCAGATAATGGGTATGGGAATCCCATAAATGTTATCAGAACCGTGAAGGAATATGAAAGGGCAGGGGTGGCAGGGATACATATAGAAGATCAGGTAGCCCCTAAACGATGCGGTCATTTTGAGGGGAAGCAGGTTATTGCTGCTGAAGAAATGGTTAAGAAGATCAAAGCAGCCCTCTATGCCCGGGAAAATGAAGATTTTTTGTTAATCGCAAGAACCGATGCCCGTTCAATATTGGGTTTAGAAGAGGCATTAAGAAGGGCACATCTTTACGTTGAATCGGGCGCTGACATGATTTTTGTGGAATCCCCCGAGTCAGTTGAAGAATTACATCGTATTGCTGGGGAGTTCCGGGGTGTACATCTTTTGGTGAACATGGTAGAAGGTGGCAGGACACCGGTATTACCTTTTGAGGACCTTGAAAATATGGGTTTTAAGATTGTTCTTTATCCTACGAGCGGTATACGGGCGGTAGCAAAAACCTTGCAGGACTTAGCTCATCATTTATCTACTTACAAAAATACCTTTGATTTTGAAAGTCGTCTGGTACCATTTGAGGGGAGAAATGACATTACCGGGCTATCGGTCATTAAAGAGTTAGAGGAAAAATTTGTTTATCCCAGCAACCCTAAGAACTCATAGCAAAAAGGAAATGCGGATATCGCGCATCAATTTATTATAATAGTGGTGCATTATGGAAATAGATAAAATTATGACCTTTTTATGTCCCACAAAGCTCATAATGGGGATCAATGCCCATAAACAGTTGAAAGAAATTATTGCCCATTTTAAGGTAGATCATCTTTTCTTTTTAGCTGATCATGGTGTTGCTTCTACCGAAACGTACCAGATAATCGAAGATATCTTGCAAGAGAATCATGTCCCGTTTGACCTTTTTACTGATATTGAACCCGATCCAAGCGATAAAACGGTCGAAAAAGCTTACAATGTCTATAAAACTGGCAAAGCTCCGGTCCTGCTTGCCCTGGGAGGGGGAAGTACGATGGATGTGGGAAAGGCAGTGGCCATTCTTGCCACAAACGGAGGAAGAATTCATGATTATGAGGGCTTTGATAAATTCTCAATTCCCCCACTTCCACTCATTGCTGTTCCCACAACTGCAGGAACTGGTTCCGAAGTCTCGGCAGTTTGTTCGATTACTGATACGGTTCGAAACTTAAAAATGTCCATCCGGAGTGCACCACTAAATCCTGCTAAAGTTGCTATCTTGGATCCAATTGTTCTCCGAACATTACCAATGATCGCGGCTATTCATGCCGGTATGGATGCTTTTATTCATGCCCTGGAGTCATATCTCTCTTTACAGGCTAACGCTATAACCGATGCTGGGAATATATGTGCCATCGAATTAATTTCTCACAATATCAGGCCTTTTGTTGCGGACCGGGATAATCTGGATGCAGGGTTAAAAATGCTCTGCGCTGCCAGTATGGGAGCTATGGGATTCAGCAATACTGGTGCGGGAAATGTCCACTGTATGGCACGATTTGTGAGCGCCTTTTTTCACATTCCCCATGGTCTTGCCACTGCGGTCTGCCTTCCTTATGCTGCTGAATTTAACCTCATGGCTAGCCCGGAGAAGTTCGCCCGGGTAGCATTAGCCATGGGAGAAAATACCCAAGGGCTTACTACCGAAGATGCAGCTTGTAAGGCTCTTCAAGCGATCAAACGACTATGTAAAGATCTCCACATCCCGGAGACCTTAAGCAACCTTGGAGTGACCAAAGAAAAGATACCGGAGATGGCGAGGCTTGCCTATGAGGCGAATTATAACCGCTGGAATCCCCGATACACCACTGAAGACGACTTCCTGGCACTTTTCAAAAAAGCCTTTTGAGTAAAAGAAAGTTTCACTTTAGCTGCTCGCGAAGGGCGGGGGTAATTTGGGCTGATACTAATCAGTGATAAAATGGTTTATCTCAGTACTGAAATGGTACAGTAACGTGCGATGAAAGAAGAAATAAAGACATTGGTTAATGCGACCCAAAGACGTGGATGACATAATCTTTCCGCTATCAGCTGATCAAGAACCCAGCCTGCCTGTTATTAAAAAGAGAACTGACGAAAAACTATCGGGCCTTGGTTTACTCCTTTTAGTCGCAATAAGCTTCTTCTGGGGTATCGCCTGGCCGATAATGAAGATTGCCCTCCAAGAAATCCCGCCTCTCACCTTTAGAACCATTGGTGTGGTTTTTGGCGGCTTTGGAATAATCCTGCTGGCAAGGCTAAACGGGTTAATCCTTCGTATTCCCCGAAGGGAACTCAGACCTCTCCTCGTGGTGTCTCTCTTGAATGTGACCGGCTGGCATATCTGCTCTATCTACGGAATTATTCTTATGGGTGCTGGCCGGGCGGCGATTGTCGCCTATACTATGCCGGTGTGGGCAGTGATTTTCAGTTGCTTCATGTTAAAAGAACGGATGACGCCAGGGATTATCATCGGGCTCATTCTCGGAATGGGTGGCCTTGCACTCCTTGTCGGCCCTGAGGTTAAATCATTGGGATCTGCTCCCCTGGGAGCACTCCTGATGTTGGCGGCGGCCATCTTTTGGGCGGCCGGGACGGTGGGGATCAAGTATTTTCGCTGGAGCATGTCGGTAGCACTGCTCACAGGGTGGCAATTGATTTTGGGAGGCATTCCGATTGTCGTAGGTGCGATAATTCTGGAACCGGTAACCTCTATCCTTCATTTATCTATGAGGGGTTCTCTCGCCACTATTTACATCGTTCTAGTGCCGATAATCTTTTGCCAGTGGGCATGGTTTAAAATCATTCATCTCTTTCCTGCAAGCCTGGCAGCAATTGGCACCCTCGCAACACCTGTAATTGGGGTAGTAAGCAGCGCCCTCATGCTCAAAGAGCCATGTGGTTTCCGAGAAATCACGGCGCTAATTATGATAGTAGCGGCCTTGGCAATAGTGATGACTAAGCCAAAAGAACCATATTATTAATTGGATTGGCTGGTTTAAAGAGAATTGAAAAGGCATTTAAGAAATTTGTTAGAGAAGTCAAATAGATTTAAGCACGATAACTGCTTTTCCGTCCTCCAAGCTTTCTGCTAATATCCTAAGTGGCATTCCAATCTTAATTTCTTTTGGGTTTATTTTGGGAATCCACCCCATCACCCTTAATCCACTTTCAACCTCTACGATTCCTACTGGACAAGGGTCGAGGTAATATTTTGAAAAAGGAGCTTTGGAAAAATGCTCGGCAAAATGTTCAGGAAGAACATAAATCCTGGTATAGGTTATCAAAGTTCCTACGCTTGGCATTTCAAACCATTCAAAATTGTTAGAGAAACAACTACAACAATCAGCACTTGGAGGGTAGTATTTTCTTCCACACCCTTTACACTTTGTGCCCATCACTTTTCCTTGCTGAAGCTGATTGGCAAAATCCTTTACCTTAGTATCGTTGATATTGAGTGAGAAGTCTTTAAATGACATGATCAATCCCTCCTATAGATATGCACTGCAGCAACCTGTCCACTCCCTCCCACATTATGGGTGAGACCAATCTTCGCCCCTTTCACCTGTCTTTCTCCTGCCTCACCCCGGAGTTGTTTGGTAATTTCATACACCATGGATACACCCGTTGCTCCTACCGGATGGCCTTTGGACTTCAACCCACCGTCAACATTAACCGGGATTTTGCCTCCAATATAAGTCTGCTTTTCTTCTATCATCTTACCGCCTTCTCCCTTCTTACAAAACCCTAAGTCTTCATAGGCACAAATTTCGGCAATAGTGAAGCAGTCATGCACGCATGCTATATCAATTTCTTCAGCACTAACTCCCGCCATTTCATAAGCCTGTCTTGCTGCATTGACCACGGCATCCAGCGTAGTAATATCCTTTCTCTTTGGTAATTGCACATCAGTGCCACAGCCCAAACCTATAACCCAGATGGGTTCCTTAGAAGATTTTCTCGCCCTCTCTTCCGATGCTAAAAGGACAGCCGCAGCACCATCGGTGATCAGGCTACAATCATAGAGCTTAAGGGGATAGGCAACCATAAGGGATTTCAGGGCTTCCTCTAAAGTGATTATTTTCTGCAGGTGAGCGACTGGATTCATTGCCCCATAAGAATGATTTTTTACCGCCACCATCGCAAGTTGCTCTTCGGTTGATTTATATCTTGCCATATGAGCCTGGGCAATCATAGCGTAGTATCCGGGGAAGGTCATTCCAAAAGGATATTCCCAAATTGCATCCCCACCCTTTCCCATTATTTCAGTTGCAACGCTAGTGCTAACCTCATACATTTTTTCAGTTCCAACTACCAGAACAAGCCCGGCTAATCCCGAGGCGATGGTCATCCATCCAGTTCTGACCGCCATGCTTCCAGTCGCACAGGCTGCCTCTTGCCGGAAATTGGGTTTTGGATTGAAGCCGAGGTAATCATGAATCTGAGCAGAAGGTTGAAGAGCGCAAGAAAACTCCTCCGAGCAGATGCCAGTAACCATACTGTCTACCTCCTCCAGGCTTACTGCTGCATCGTCCAAACACTCTTTCACTGCTTCAAAAGCAAGTTCCCGCAATGATGCATCAGTCCTTCTACCAAACTTCCCGTGTCCGATACCTATGATGGCTACATCTTTACTTAATTTACTTCTCCTACCCATTATTTTCTCCTTGAATCCATGCAAATTGCCATCGAATCAGGTAAAAAGCGCGGTTGAAATTAATAGGGAATAAAATAACTGTAACGCTGGTCCGTCGTTTCAATTTTAAAAATGAGAATACTTAAGTTATTTTAGCTTTCCTAAGATCTCCCGAGCTATAATAATTTTTTCAATTTCTTTTGTTCCTTCATAAATTTCCTGAACCTTTGCCGCTCGATAAAACCTTTCAATGTCGTTGTCATTAAAATAACCATATCCCCCATGAAGCTGTAACGCCTCATCCACCACCTCTACTCCAACCTGGCAGGCATACATTTTTGCCATCGCGGTTAACTTTGTATCCGGTCTCCCCTGATCAACCAACCACGCTGCCTTGTAGATCATATTACGGGCGACTTCAACTTTTGTCGCCATTTCCGCAATTTTGAACTGGGTGGCTTGAAATGCGCCAATAGGCTGACCGAATTGCCTTCGCTCCTTCACCTGCTTGATTGCCATATCCAGGGATCCCTGGGCGATTCCTAACCCAAAGGCTGCCACCCAAGTTCGGGAGCGGTCAAAGAAATGCATTAGTTGGATAAACCCATTTCCTTCTTTCCCCACTAAGTTCTCTCGGGGGACTCGGACATCATTGAAATAAATGTTCGCAGTGTCGGAACACCTCACCCCCATCTTTCCGTGCATCTTATCTGCCTCGTACCCCTTATGATCAGTCTCTACGATAAGAATACTGTGACGCCCTGTCTTTGACTTCACCTCAGGATTAGTGAGGCAATACACCAGCAAAAATGAAGCCACCGTGCCATTTGAAATCATCACTTTATTTCCGCTGATCACATATCCGTTGCCGTCTTTAGACGCAGTGGTACTTGCCGCAGAATTGTCGCTTCCCGCATCAGGCTCAGTAATGGCAAACCCCATAATTGCATCACCCTGCAAAAGTTCGGTTAGATACTTTTTCTTTTGTGTTTCAGTACCGTAAAGAAGAAGCTCCTCGGACCCAAAGGTAGTAGAGCAAATTTGCAGAGCAATGCCTGGATCCACCTGGGCGAATTCTTCTGCTACCATAGCTTGCTCGAGAAATCCGAATCCCGGACCTCCATACCTTTCAGGAATAAAAAGGCCCATAAACCCTAATTTACGTGCCTTGTTTACTACATCTCTTGGAAATATTTCATGAAGATCATAGTCGCGGGCTACAGCAGTAAATTCACCTAATGCAAAATCCCGGGCTGCCTTTTTAATATCTCTTTGCTTATTATTTAATTCGAAATCCATTCCCTCTGATCCCTAATGCTTATCAAAAAATACGCTGAAGACGCCCGGCGTAAGCCCGTGGGAATCTACAGGTTTCGAGGAAAAAAATGTCAAGGACTCAATATAATTGAGCAGGCTCACCCTTTATCATTACCATAACAAATCGTATTCTAATTTCTCCAAGGTTTTAATATTTTCTATGGTCTCATCCAATCTTAAGACATCTGCGTACTTTTGCCCCATATTCCAAAGAAATGAGGGAAAGACATTATCTACCACTTTAACATTCAGGTTATTCGATTCCAGAATGCTTTTTACTTCATCGGCGTAGGTCTTATTACCCGCAACGATTATTGGTGCCTTTAAGGTAGATTTTCCTATCATTTTTGAATAACCCAAAAGACCGGAGGTAACCCAGATAGTTAAAAAGTAAAATAAGCATATCACGAAAAAGCAAGACAGTAAAGGTTATAATGCGACCCCCCCCTGCGAAACACCCTCCCTTGACAATTTAAAAAAGCAGTGATAACTTTTTAAAAATTGAATGTGGCAAGAAAGCTTGAATTTTCGGCCACCGAAGGCCACCCAAAGATGTTGGCGCTTCCGGTTTAGTGAAAAGAAACATTAAAAGGAAAGCATTGAGAACTGCGTATTTTTTGTTACAGAAATATTTTTTGTACCCGTTGTGCTAATTCATTTTAATTGCTTATACTAAGTTGCAATCAAAAGAAAACTTGTATAATTTTCTCCGGTTCAAGATATCTCAAATCGGGAGGCGAACCATGCGATATGAGGAAACAACGAATCCCTCTTATGAGACATTAGAAGAATTGGTAATGTGTGTCTTTAAGCGTTCCCGAAGTTGGAAACCCAAAAAGATACTCTCATTATGTCATCTTACTTAAGACGTTCACTATAGTACTTGATGCTTTTCAAATGCATGATGCTCATGGTTTTATGAAAAAGTATCTCACATTGTTATCTAAGCTAATCTCAAAGACACATACGACTGGATTGCCAATTCCTTCATCAAAGCGGAGGATATTGGTTATGAGCGAAAATGTCTATGTTAAGTTTCGGGAGTTCCTCGACAAGTTACCCTGTTGGTTTCCAGCAACTGATAGTGGCGTGTAGATCAAGATTCTAAAGGAACTCTTTACCCCTGAGCAAGCGCAAATAGCTATGCTCATGGAAGATATATCCGCTTCGTTCACCAACAATTCTATACATTGTAGAGCTCTTGTATCTAGTGCAGAAAGGGCGATAGATCTTCTCAGATGGCTTTACAAAAAAAGAGAGTACTTGCATTTACAGGTTTTATAACGGGTCCACCGCTATTTAGGTCTATAGACAGTATTATATTTGGTTGTCAGCTCTTTTATAATTCACCAATGAAATGAGAAGGAGTATGAATGAAATGAAATCTAAAAAATTATTAGAACCAGGGAAAATTGGTACAATGGAAGTAAAAAATAGGATGATATTGGCTGCTATGGTTACAAATTTTGCTGGGCACTTTGGCGAAGTAACTGATCACCATATTGAGTATTACGCCAGGATTGCTAAAGGAGGTGTTGGATTAATAATTGTAGAAGCCAGTTATGTGATGCCAGACTATGGTGATCAAGAAAGTAGTGGCATGTATACAGCGGTGCCAATAGGAGCATGGAAAAATTCTTTAATCC
This sequence comes from Pseudomonadota bacterium, assembly GCA_043798555.1. GTDB lineage: Bacteria > Desulfobacterota > WTBG01 > JAGOGO01 > JAGOGO01 > JAZDOO01. Next base: position 8,554 of record JAZDOO010000065.1, read on the forward strand.
CTGGTCTGGCCAGATTAGCGCAAACGATTAAAGACAATGGTGCTAAGGCAATACTACAATTCGTCCATGGGGGGCGGCAGGTTCGTAATGTTAAACATCCGGTAGCTCCTTCACCAGTATTTGAGGAGCTTACTGGAAACTCTCCAAGGGAACTTACTATTGATGAGATAGAGGAAATGGAGGAGGCATTTGCAGAAGCGGTTCTTCGAGCGAAAAATGCAGGATTTGACGGTGTGGAATTCAGTGCAAGCCACGGGTACATTCCTGCCCAATTTTTTTCCGGTGCTACCAACAAGAGAATGGATAAATATGGTGGTTGTTTGGAAAACAGGATGCGTTTTGGACTAAATATTATAAAACGGACAAGAGAGAAGGTAGGGCGTGATTTTCCAATTATTTGGAGAAACAGTGCCATGGAAGCACTTCCGGGTGGTATTATTTTTGATGAAGTTAAGATTTTCGCTAAGAAGCTGGAAAAAGCCGGAGTAGATGCTTTGCATTTGACTGCGGGGGGGTACGGAATTGAAAACGCAATATACTCGTACCCACCAAATTCCTCTCCTCTGGGGGTACTGGTACCGTATGCAGAAGAGATGAAGCGAGAGAAGGTTGTTGAGATCCCAATCATTACGGTAGGCAAAATTAGTGACCCGTTTCTAGCAGAGGAAATTGTGGAGAAAGGGAAGGCGGATTTTGTTGCAATGGGGAGAGCATTGCTCGCAGACCCTGATTTCCCGAGAAAACTGATAGAGGAACGGCCAGAGGATATCCGAAGGTGCACACATTGTGGCTTATGTCTTCAAGAAATTCTAAATGACCGGTGTATAAGATGTACAGTCAATCCTTTAATTGGAAGGGAAGGGCAAGGTTTAGAAGAAATAGGGAAGGCTGAAAAAAGGAAGAAAGTTATGGTAATTGGAGCTGGGCCTGCCGGGATGGAAGTGGCTCGGGTATGCGCTCTTCGAGGACATGAGGTTACGTTATATGAAAAGACGAAAGAATTAGGCGGGGGGCAACTAAAGTTGGCAACTGTGCCGCCGTACAAAGAAAGTCTAAAAGCTTTTCGTGACTATCTTTCTGTTCAAATTGAAAAATTAGGCATAAAAAAGGAATTGGGGGTAGAAGTAACTGCCTCTCTTATAGAAGAGGTTAAACCTGATGTAGTAGTCATTGCTACAGGAGGTGAGGCATTGGTGCCAAAGATTCCAGGGGTGGATAGAAAAAATGTAGTTACTGCTCATGGAGTATTATCAGGTGAGGCAAATGTAGGTGATAAGGTTATAATGATTGGAGGAGGGAGTGTTGGTTGCGAAACTGCCGAATACTTAGCAAAGAAAGGCAAGGAAGTTACAATCATTGAAATGCTAGATGAGATAGGCATGGATATGGGATTCGTTAATAGGAATGCTATGCTTTTGAGATTTGCTGAAGAGAATGTACGGATAGAAACTGAAATAACCTGTAAAGAAGTTACTGATGAGGGAATTGTTGCGACAGATAAATGGGGTAGGGAGATAAGAATTGAGACTGACACTGTAGTTTTCGCTGCGGGAGTCAAGCCGCTCAATTCATTAAAGAATGAATTAGTTGGTAAAGCACCTGAGGTATATGTAATAGGGGATGCGAAAGAACCTAGAAAGATTTGGCATGCAATTTCTGAAGGATTCTTGCTCGGGCGAAGAATCTAGGATCAATGCAATTAGATAAGAGTTTTTTGACAGCAGCTAGAGGTATAGGGCAAAGTATTATTGTTCCGATTCCTATGTTTTTCATCACCCATCCTAAGGGGAAAGTGATTTTTGATACGGGAATGAACGTTGATGTGATTGACAAGCCGGAGGAGGCTTGGTGTCCCGCTGCGCAAGTTTTCGTGCCGATTATGAAATAAGAAGATAAGCCCGTTAGCCAATTGGAAAAATTGGGATATAAGCCAGATGATATCAAGTACGTGGTTAATTCCCACCTTCATCTGGACCACGCTGGATCTAATGAGTTTTTTCCGAATGCGGAGTTTCTTGTCCAGAAAGATGAGCTTCGGGCAGCCTATTGGCCCGAGGTATATCAGCGAGCAGGATATGTGAGAGCAGATTTTGATCATCCATTAAACTATAATGCGCTTGAAGGTGACTATGATATTTTTGGGGATGGAAGGGTACTGATAATGAGAGGAATCGGCCATAGCCAAGGGCACCAGTGCCTCATAGTCAATTTGATTTAGCTCATTTTTCTTAAATTAATAACATTAAAATAAAAAGTCTAATGTTTTTAACTAGTTAGACAATTTTTACACAAGTTTAGTGAATTAGTAAGATAAGGAGGATCACTAATATAATGAATGTAATGAATGTCGGTGAGTGGATTACCAAACGGAGCCTCCTTTCACCGCACAAAACTGCGGTTATATTTGAAGAACAGAAAATTAACTATCGGGGGGTTAACGAGCGAGTTAATCGTGTGGCTAATGCCCTGCTTAAAGCAGGTGTTAGAAAGGGGGACAGGGTTGGGGCCTTGCTGTATAATAGTCCCGAATTTATCGACATCTACTTTGCTCTTGCCAAGATAGGTGCGATTTTTGTCCCCTTGAACTGGCGTCTTGCTGGGCCTGAAATTGAATATCAGGTAAAAGACAGTGGAAGCATGCTACTGATATTCGATAAAGACTTTACCGGGACAATAGAGTCAATCTATTCATCTCCCTCTTCTGAATTAAACAACTATGTTTGTCTGGGTATGTCAGGGCCAGCTTGGGCAGAAAATTATGAAAAATTCGTAGGCGAAGTATCTGCTACAGAACCAATTATTGAAGAAGAAGTCGCTCCTGAAGATCCCCAGATGATCATGTACACCTCAGGCACAACGGGAATACCAAAAGGAGCTCTTTTAAATCACAGGAAGACCTTTTATAACACCTTAAACGCGGTTCTTTACTTTGATATGACTTCAAAAGACGTTATGCTGGTAGTTATGCCTCTATTCCATTCCGGTGGTTTAAATATTGCCGCTGTACCTATTTTGTATATGGGGGGGACGGCGGTTATTCAGAAATCATTTGATCCAAGCCAAACACTTTCTCTAATTGAAAAGCATAAAATCACCCTGTGCATGATGGTTCCCACTATGCTTAATTTCATGCTTAAACAGGGGAATATTGATAGATATTACCTGAGTTCACTTAAGACGCTGATGGTTGGCGGCGAACCACTCGCCTTGTCTATGATAAAAGCTTACTTAGACAGAGGTATCCCAGTCAGACAGGTTTTCGGTCAGACCGAAACCTCCATTCAGCTATGGTTGTCCGAGGAGGACGCTGTCAGAAAAATCGGGTCCATAGGGAAACCGGTTTTTCATGCCGATGTTAAAGTTTTCAATAAAGATGGCAAAGAAGTTGCCCCCGGAGAGATGGGGGAGATCGTCCTGAAAGGACCTATCCAGATGATGGGTTATTGGAAAGACCCCGTACAGACTGCTGAGACAATAAGAAATGGCTGGCTTCATACGGGAGACTTGGCTACGGTTGATGAAGAAGGATTCGTCTATATGGTAGATCGCGAGAAGGATATGTATATCAGTGGGGGAGAAAATGTCTATCCGGCTGAGATAGAAAGGGCTTTAGGAGAAAACCCAAAAATATTGGAAGTGGCGGTCATTGGCGTTCCAGATGAAAAATGGGGTGAGGTTGGAAAGGCTTTGATTGTTCTAAGAGACGGAGAGAAGATGACGGGGGAGGAGGCTATCGGCTTCCTGAAAGGGAAAATAGGCAAGTATAAGATTCCCAAACACGTGGAGTTTACCGCTGAATTCCCGAAAACAGCTAGTGGAAAGATTAAAAAGACCGAGCTTCGAGAAAGATATGGTTACAAGACAGTCGCGGAGAGAATAAAAGGAAACAGTTATAAGTAATGGAGGTGTTATAAAATGAACCAGATAAGAGAGATAGAAAGAGAAAAAGAGCGCTGGAAAAAAGAACTCCTGGATAAGAAAAAATATTCAAAAGCATCAACTTCTTGGGGTCACGAGCTGGATGTCCTGTATTCCCCCGATCATTTGAAAGACACGGACTATTTAAAAGATATCGGGTTCCCCGGTGAATTCCCATTTGTAAGAGGTGTTTATCCCTCCATGTATAGGGGAAGGCTCTGGACGATGAGGCAATATGCCGGTTTCGGAAAACCTGAGGAAACAAATGCGCGCTTCAAATACCTCTTAGAACAAGGTCAGATGGGTCTTAGCGTGGCCTTTGACCTCCCGACCCAGATCGGCTTTGATTCGGATGATCCCCTGGTGGAGGATGAAGTTGGAAGGGTTGGGGTGGCAGTCGATACATTGAAGGATATGGAGATCATTTTTGAGGGAATACCTTTAGACAAGATAACAACCTCTTTCACGGTCAATCCGACGGCGGCCATTATTCTGGCCATGTATATCGCTGTGGCAGAGAAGCAGGGTGTGAGCCCGGAAAAAATCGGGGGAACATTACAGAACGATATTTTAAAGGAGTATATGGCCAGGGGGACCCAAATATTCCCCCCCCGTCCTTCCCTAAGGTTAATAGGAGACATTATAGAATATTGTAAAGATAATGTTCCCCGGATGAATAGCATCAGCATCTGCGGGTATCATATGCGCGAGGCTGGATGTAGCTTAATCCAGGAGGTTGCCTATTGTCTTTTGGATGCTATTATATATGTCGAGGAAGCCTTAAAAAGAGGTATTGACATCGATGAATTTGCCCCACGATTAAGCTTCCTTTTGGGGTGCGGAATGAATTTATTTGAAGAGGTGGCAAAGTTTCGGGCCGCAAGGCGATTATGGGCAAAAATAGTCAAGGATAGATTTAAGGCTAAGAACCCGGATTCCATGAAAATGCGAGTTTTTAGTGGATGTCTGGGTACCGCATTTACAGCGCATGAGCCGCTTAATAACATTGTTCGGGGGACTATTATGACCTTGGTAGCAGTCCTTTCTGGCTGTCAGTCCATCCATACCACCTCTTATGATGAGGCTTATGAAATTCCGACAGAAGAGTCGGTTCGGACTGCCATGAGGACCCAGCAGATTATAGCTTACGAAACGGACGCTACCTCTGTTGCCGATCCAATGGGGGGCTCCTATCTCCTGGAATATTTGATCAATAGAATCGAAGAAGAAGTTGAAAAGGAGATGGCCCGTATCGAAGAACGCGGTGGTATCTTGAAAGGGATAGAGAACGGATCAATTCGAGAAGATATTGCCCGACAGGCTTTTGAATTGGAAAAAAAGATTCAAAGCGGAGAAAAGATAGTTGTAGGGGTAAAAAAATTTGTTTCAGACCAAAAAGAGCACGAGGTGAACTTACACCAAACAAGCAAGGATGTTTTAGAAAAGCAGCTCTTAAGATTACAAGAGATAAAGGCGGAAAGAAGTAATGAAGAGGTAAAAGCCGCTCTCAATGAAATCAGGAGGGTAGCAACTGGTGATGGCAATTTGATTGGGCCTATCCTATCGGCAGTCCGTAAATATGCCACAGTGGGAGAGATTTGCAGTGTGCTAAAGGAAATATTTGGAGAGTATCGAGAGGTCACTTAACGGTCGTCCTCTGATTATTTAACCCGAATTTCGCAACTTTCCTCAAATATCATTGCCAGGAGCAAAATGAAGAAGCAATCTCATTTTCAAGAAGATTGCTTCGCTGATGCTTGCAATAACTTGTGATGGCAAATTTTTTTGAATGTGAAATTCGGTTTTAAAATGATCTCAGGCTTAAAAACAGCCAAAAATTGATGGCTCATCTTTTCACAGAAAGGAGAATAACCTTGAACCAGAAAAAACCGCGGATAAGGGTTCTAATAGCAAAACCAGGGCTCGATGGTCACGATAGAGGCGCCAAGGGTGTGGCTATGTTGCTTCGTGACGCGGGAATGGAAGTTATTTACACCGGCTTGAGACAAAACGTTGATCAGATTGTTACTGCAGCCATTCAGGAGGATGTGGATGTCATTGGCTTAAGCATATTATCCGGTGTGTACAAGGAATTATGCCACAAGCTAATAACAAAACTAAGGGAAAAAGGAGCTGGGAATATCCCGGTAGTTGTTGGGGGAGTCATTCCACCTAAGGATATTCCAGAATTAAAGAAAATAGGGGTAACGGAGGTTTTTCCGGTCCACACATCTTTCGATCGTATTATCGAGTTTTTCAACGAGAGATTTAAAAGAGAATAGGACAGAGTTTATAAGGGTAAAGCTGACTTTTTGAAAAAAGGCTTCCTATTTCGGGGATATATAAAAAGTAGTCATCGTAATATAAAATTTTCATGTTCAAAGAAATGCTTAGAGTTTGGAGGAGATGAAGTTATGGATTTTAAAACAATAAAGGTAAGCAAGAAAGATCATCTGGCGATGTTGACTTTGAATAGGCCGGATAAGAGGAATTCCATCAATAGGTTGATGATGCAGGAACTGATGGAGGCACTTTCGGATATCTCTGAGGATGATGACATGAGAGCCTTGATCCTTACCGGCGCGGGGAAGACATTCTGTGCTGGAGCTGATGTGGATATTATGCAAGGCGGAGGAGATGTAAAAGAGCTTGGGGAACAGAGCGTGGAAGCATTAAGGCGTTCTTTTATTTTTAAGGCGGCCAAAAAGATCATTTTATCCCTCCATCAGATGGAAAAACCGACTATAGCCATGGTTAATGGGATTTGTGTGGGGGCTGGATTTGATCTGGCCTTAGCCTGCGATCTGCGCACAGCAAGCAATAACGCAAAATTCATGTGTGGGTTTGTAAAGATAGGCCTCTTCCCCGGCTTTGGAGCAGTCTGGCTTTATCCAAGGGCTATGGGATTGGCGAAAGCCTTCGAGATGATGTATACGGGGGATGTGATCGAGGCAAAGGAGGCAAAAGACATAGGAATCGTTAATAAATTATCAACTGAAGAAGAGCTTGAGGCAGATACCCTTACCCTATCCAAGAAGATTATAGAAGGACCCCCCATTGCCATCAGGTTAATCAAATTGCAGGTATACAAGGGTCTGGGAACAGACTTGGCCACCGCTCTGGAAGAAGCCGCTGTTTGTGAATCTATAACCCTTTCCTCCCGGGACCATAGAGAGGGGATTATGGCTTTCCGAGAAAAGAGGGCCCCAGCTTTTGAAGGAAAATAAACCTGATTATAGTTTTATTGTGAGGGAAAATCCATGGAAATGACGACAGAGGATAGAATCAGAGAACTTCGAGAGGCAAAGGAGAAGGCCCTGAAAGGAGGCGGAGAGGAAAAGATTGCCCTTCAGCATCAAAAAGGAAAGCTAACCGCCCGAGAGAGAATAGACTACCTTTTAGATAAAGGAAGCTTTGTAGAATTTAACCTACTCCTCAAACATCTTGAGGGAGCTCCAGGAGACGGATTGATTAGCGGCTGTGGCACCATAAATGGAAGGACCGTTTTTGTTTATTCCCAGGACCCCACGGTTCGGGGTGGTTCTATAGGCGCTCTGCATGGCTATAAAATGTATAAAACTGTAGAACGGGCTTTGGAAATGGGTGTACCCTTTGTCGGTCTTCACGATTCACCAGGAGCAAGACTTCCAAAGATAACTGAAGGCCAAACTGCATTAGGAGACCTGATGGAAAAAAGTGGAGCTTCGGTCTTTTTCCCTAATACCCAGGCCTCTGGAGTAATTCCACAAATATCGGCCATCATGGGAAGCTGTGCAGGAATTTCCGTTTATTCACCCGCCTTGACCGATTTTATATTTATGGTGGATAAACAAAGCCATATGTTTATAACCGGACCTGCAATGGTAAAGTCGGTTATTGGTGAAGAAATCAGCTCCGAAGATCTCGGGGGGGCAAGAATCCACTGTCAGATAACTGGTGTGGCTGATCGAAGATTTCCGACTGAAAAGGAATGCCTGGATAATATAAAAGAGCTTTTAGGTTATCTTCCATCAAATATGAATGAAAAACCACCGGTGGAAGAAATGAATGATGATCCGGATAGATTAAATGATGATCTTGTGAATATTGTACCTTCCCTATCGTCAAAGCCTTACGATATGCACAAGGTAATCTATTCTCTCGTTGATCGTGGTCGCTTTTTCGAGATAAAGCCTGAATTCGCGGGGGAAATAATCACGGGCTTTGGCCGTTTGAACAATCAGGTGGTGGGAATTGTCGCCAACCAGCCAATGGTTCGTGCCGGAAGCCTTACATTTGACAGCTCAGATAAACAAGCCAGGTTTATGAGATTTTGTGATTGTTTCAATATTCCGATTATATTGCTCGTAGATACACCGGCCTATTTACCTGGAAGTGCCCAGGAACATAAAGGTATTATTCGCCACGGAGCTAAGGTATTATATGCCCTTTGTGAGGCAACTGTTCCTCGGATTGTGGTTGTCTTGAGAAAATCATACGGAGGAGGAAATCTGGGAATGGGAATTGTCCCCGGTATGGGAACGGATCTGGTGTATTATTGGCCAATTGTGGAAGTTGGGGTATTAGGGGCAGAGGCATC
>JAZDOO010000084.1:0-35852 GCA_043798555.1 Pseudomonadota bacterium
AGCCCGATCCCTCCCCCCACAAAGAGAATATTTTTCCCTTTTACTTCATCAAAGGGAAAGCCATTTCCAAAGGGACCACGAACGCCAATAACATCCCCAACCTTTAGCTGGTGAAAAGCATGGGTGACTGAACCAACTGCCCGAACGGTAAAACGAAAGGTTTCGGGATGGTTTGGGTTTGAGGCTAAGCCAAAGGGAGCCTCTCCAACTCCCGGGACCGAAACCTCGAGAAACTGCCCGGACTTAAATCTGAAGCTCTCTCTTACCTGAGGATCAACAAACTCAAGTTCAAATGTTTTAGTATCATAGGTCTCGTTTTGGATGTCTTTTATCCGAGCAAAATTAGGTAGATAAATGTTTTCCATCGCGCAAAACTTTTAATGATTCCGTTAAAGTTTCTTCAGCCTTTTAGCCTGTAGTTTTGTTCACCTTAATCTTTCTCTTTCTTCGGATAGTCCGATTTTCTAATTCTTTCCACTACCGCAGGCATTCCCACCTCTCCGGGGCAGGCCGTAATACATCTCCCGCAGCCCACGCACCCAATCCTTCCATCCCTTTTTACATATTGGTAGCTCAGTTTATGGAAAAACCTCCGCTTAAACCTTTCTCCTTTCTCCCCTCGGGGATTATGACCGGAGACTTCCCGAGTAAATCCAGAGTAATCACATGAGTCCCAGTAGCGGTAATGGCACCCCTTTCCTCCTTCAGAGAGATAACCAACCCCAAAGCAACTGCAACAAGGGCAGACAAAGGTGCAACCACCGTCATCAAAGCAACGCTCCCCCAACTCGGTCCATAACTCGGGAGGAACCGAATTCTCAGTTACCCTCCGGATAGCGAAGCTCATATAAGAGGTAGGCTCAGGTAAGAACCTTCGTCGGGATTCTTCCTCAAGTTGATCCCGAATTTTCTTGATTGATGGCTCCGGCTTATCAAAAAGCTCGGGCTTAAGTTCTATGAGCTTTTTTCCTTTTGGACTCTTACACTCAACGAGATAACTTTCTTGAAGGTCAACCAGCTGAAGATCAAATTCATCTCTCTCCGGGTCAAGGAATGGTCCACCTTCGCAACAGATACAAAAACAATTCTTAACCGGCTGGTTACAGGCAAGCGTCAATAAAATGAGGTTGTTGCGGCGTCGGGAGTAATAGATATCACTAAAATTTTCCTGATAGAATTTATCCATCCAGTGGATTCCAGTGGCATCACAAGGTCTAATACCCAAAAGCACCGTGCCTCTCAAATCTTCATCTGGAACGACCAATGTAACTTCTTCTCCTTTTCGAGAAAAGGAGAAAAGGATCTCTGATTGGGGGAAAACTATATCCTTGGGGGGGAGGTAGGGAAGAACTGCAGTCCCAGTTAAGAGATCTAATTCCGGTTGGGAGGAAATGGGGGAAAAGAGAATTTCCTGATGAACCCGGCTGGGAGCAAATACTGAATAGCTCTGAAGCATCAATTCCACCCACCGATTCAGGTTAGTCTTTCGGAGAATATATCTTTCCATCTTAGATTTTCTCTATACTTACATAGAGGTTCGGATAATAAAGAGACCGGGTTTCTGGATCAATCTCGCCTTTCCCAGTCAGGCCTTCAACCGCTTCAATAAAATGGGAGAAGAGTACCAAGGTCGAAGGAGGAATGTTCTCATCCAATTCCACCGGAACTTGGGTTTCACCCCGTTCCGACTTAATCTTTACTTTTTCTCCCATCCTAACCTTAAGTTCACGGGCATCCTGGGGATTCATCCGAATTCCTACCCGATCCCTTGGATACTCAATCGTAAGAACTGGAGACTCTAAAATCATCTGATTCCGGTTCCAGGCATTTAGGGTATTAGGAATAACCAGATAATACTTTCCATTAGAGGACTTGGGGGTTGGGGCTGAATGCGAAGTTATTCCATTCTGTTTTGGAGGAGGCAAAAGAATTCCGGACAATGAATCCAGTTCTGATTCGGAAACAATTTTCTCATAAGCTAAAATAGAATTACTAATTTCCTTTCTAATCCCAGAACTGGAGAGATAGGATAAAGGATTGCCCAATCTCCCAGAAAGATCAGAAAGGATTTCCTGGAGGCTCCGGCTCTCTCCCCGGGGTGATAAAGCTGGTCTGAGCAATTGTACCCTTCCTTCGCAATTAGTCATTGTCCCTTCCCCTTCAGCAAGAAGGGGAATTGGGAGGACACAGTGAGCAATCCTGGTGGTCGCGGTAAAAAAGCGGTCAGCCACCATCAAGAATTCTAAGTTATTAAGCCTCTCAAGCATTAAGGAGGAGGGGAGGTGATTAAGAAGATCATCAGCAAAAATAAGAAGCCCTTTAATCTGACTTTCGGTATCCAGCATCTCTTGGAGATTTAAGCCTTTTTCTCCAGGCCTTATTCCCATGTCCCATGCTCCCCTTAGATTGGGGGAGCGACTTAGGGGAATGATTGTAGGAATTTGATTTTTCGCGGGTAATAACTGGGAGAGAAAACCAAGAAGCGAAGCGAGACTCGAAGATTGATTAATCTGATCCGCAGTAAACACTAAGGCAGAACCGGCTTGAGCAAGATACTGAAGAACCTCATCTGTAATTTTCGCTTTCTCCTGGAGTATATGAGAAAGACCATCAATTGCATAAGGGAGATGGAATTTGTAAAAGTGTTCGGCTTGGCGACAGGAAGGATCAGATAGGACGATTGTACTCCCCTTAAGAAAGGCTTGGATAATGCGAGAACCAACTGGAGAAAAATCCCTGAAACTTTCTTTTCCGAGCACTAAAATAACGGGACTTTCTTGTAATGATGGAATAGAACCTAAAGAACTTATGGATCCGGAAAAAACCTGAGCCAAGGCGGTAAGAGCAGAAGCTCCACTGAAACGGTAGCTTCCGTCGAGATTATTGCATTTAAGAACTCGTTGGCAGAAAACCGAGATTACATAGTTGTCCTCATTAGTTAACCAGGGGGAACCTACTACACCTATAGACTGTGGCCCGTAGGAATTTAGAAGTTCAGAGATCTTTTCTTTACTTTTCTGAAAAGCCTCTTCCCAACTAACCTCTTTTAAGTGAGCTCCTTCCCGGATGAGCGGACGATTAACCCGGTTTAAACTCTTAAGGTTCTGGAACCGGTTCCATCCCCGGTTACAGAGGCGACCTTGACTTACTGGATGACCGGTAATAGGAAAAATACCAACAGCCTCCGCCCCATTGGCCCGGATGAACATTCCGCAGCCATTGCTGCAGAAGCTACAAATTGTTGGGGTATTTTTGATCATTTCAACTATCTCGCTATTTGGAAGAACTTTCCTTTAAATCAAAAACGAGAATTATATGAATTAAAAGAATAAGCAAAAATGATGCCCGGAGTCAACCTTTTTTCGGGTAATATAAAGATCGAGGCAAAGGTATTTGAATTTTAAAGCCAATAATAACGATTATACAATGTCCTTTGACGGGAGAAGGGTATACGGAGTAAAAGGGGAAGCGTTTTAACGATAAGTTATTTGCCAACCGGTAAAAAAAATTTGACCGTCTGTAAAAAACTCTGACAGGTGAATTTTGGGCACATAGTCAAAAGCCACCTTCTGCCCCAAGAGCCATTAACATATTAAGTCCATTTTTTGTTCACCAGGAGCACAAAAATTGAGAAGGCCGTGTTTTCAGCAGATTCGAGGCAGGAGTTCACCCGCCAGCATGTCTATGATTCGGGATGTCCCGAACCGGGTTTCCATAACCACCCTTCCCGGATGGTCTGCCACGATTTCACCGATGATGATCGCCTGGGTGCCATATTTGTTTTCAAGCATTGTGGCGAGAACTTTTTCTGCGTCTTGGGGAGCAACGACTGCCACAAGTTTCCCTTCACTGGCTACATAGAGGGGATCAAACCCCAACAATTCACATGCTGCCCGCACCGGGTCATTAACCGGTATGCTTTTTTCGTCTATTCTTATCCCTACCTTGGAATGTTCAGCAAACTCATTGAGGGTGCTTGCCAGGCCACCTCTGGTTGGGTCACGCAGACAATGAATCTCCTTTGATACGTCTAAGATATCAGCAACCAGCTTATTTAACGGAGCACAGTCACTCTGAAGAGAAGTTTCAAAGGTAAGCCCCTCCCGCTGACTGATAATCGCAATCCCATGATCTCCGATTGGACCACTTAGGATAACTTTATCGCCAATCTTAGCCTCTGAACCTGAGATGGTTACTCCATCAGGAACAATCCCAATGCCGGCGGTATTGATGAAAAGTTTGTCGGCACACCCTCGATTAACCACCTTAGTATCTCCGGTAATTACCTTTACCTCAGCCTCTTCGGCTGTTTCTTGAATTGAACTCATGATTTGTTTCAGGTGCTTCAAAGTAAGTCCTTCCTCAATAATCAGAGAGAGACTCAGGTACAAAGGGATTGCTCCCACCATGGAGAGGTCATTGACCGTACCACAGATCGCTAACTTCCCGATGTCTCCTCCAGGGAAAAAGAGGGGACTCACTACAAAACTATCAGTGGTGAAGGCTACCTGTCCGTTCAGGTTAACGGTTGCCGCATCATCTAATTTATTGAGAAGGGGATTATTCAACATGCTGACAAAGCAGTGTTTCACCAGGTCATGAGTAAGTTTTCCACCACTTCCATGAGCAAGAAGGATTTTATCTTCCATCATTTCCCCCATAAAGATAATAAGCAGCACAGGCACCTTCGGAAGAGACCATACACGGTCCTACTGGATATTCTGGGGTACAACCTGTTCCAAAGAGACCACAATCCGGTGGGGTTTTCATGCCCCGGAGTATCTCGCCGCAAAGGCAACCCTTTGGCTCAGAGGCTGGCACAAGCTCGATGTTAAAAGCATATTCGGCATCAAAGTTGCGGTATTCCGCCTTCAACTTGAGCCCGCTTGCTGCAATGGCTCCGATACCTCGCCAGTCTGCCTCGGCAAGCTCAAAAACCGTTTCCATGATCTTTAACGCTTGTCTATTTCCCTCAGGCTTCACCCCACGGCGATACGCAATTTCTACTTTTGGTTGGCGGGTTTCCATCTGGGTAACAAGCATGGTAACTGCAAGGAGGATATCTAAAGGCTCAAATCCTGCGATTACACAAGCGACTCCATAATCACGAGGAATGAACTCGTAGGGATGGGATCCAATAATAGCGCTTACATGTCCAGGACAAATGATACCATCAACTCTCGTTTCTCCCGAATCAAGCAAAGCCTTAATTACGGGGGGACAAAGTTTATGCAAAGAGAGCACATAGTAATTTGTTAGCTTATATTTTTTTGCTTCCAGTACGGAAGCCGCAACGGTGGGAGCAGTGGTCTCAAAGCCGATGCCGATAAAAACCACTGACCTTTTTGGATTTTCTTGCGCAATTTTCAGAGCATCCTGAGTAGAGTAAACAACTCTCACATCCCCACCTTCAGCCCTCGTTTTTTGAAGGGTGGAATAACTCCCAGGAACTTTGAGCATATCACCAAAAGTAGCAACAATTACACCGGACTTATTTGCTAAGGCAATGGCCTTGTCAAGGTCAGCATTGGCAGTAACACATACCGGACAGCCAGGACCAGAAAGCATTTCGACTTGGGGAGAGAGGAGTTGACGTAGTCCATACTTCATTATGGCTACGGTATGTCCACCACAGAATTCCATCAACCGCACCTTTTTGAAGGGCTGGTGAAGGATCCTTTCAGCCAGGCGTTTGCACAGTTCAGAATTTCGATACTCGTCAAGGAATTTAATCATTTTTCACAAGCGCTTCAAGCAGCTCTATGGTTTCTCGCGCCTCATCTTCATCTATAACCGATATAGCGTATCCAGTATGGACAAGGACATAATCACCTACCGTAACCTCCGGAGTCAGTGTGATGTCAATATTCCGGGTAATACCACCGAGCTCTATCTTTGCCTTTGATCCTTCGATTGCCTTAACCTGAGAAGGAACGGCGAGACACATAATCCGGACTCCTTATTTACTCAGTTATAAAATTGGCTATCACCGCTTGTCCAAGAGAAATACCACCATCGTTACAGGGAACCTCTTTGTGAGTAATTACTTCCATCCCAGCTTGTTCCAGGTACCGGCAGGAAAGTCTCAAAAGTAATCGGTTCTGGAACACCCCACCACTTAAAGCTACCTTCCGTACTCCAGTAGCTCGAGCAATAATTTGACACATCTGGGCGATCATCTGGGAAACAGTACAATGAAACTTTGCCGCGATCTCAGCCTTGGATACTCCCCGAGTAAGGTCATCCATAATTCCCAAAAAAAGTTCCCGAAGATGTACTCTCTTCATCCCGTTTTGTTCGATGATTGCAAAAGGATATATTCCTTCCGGCTCTCGTTCGTCTTTGACCATCATTTCAAGTTCAATCGCTGCTTGTCCTTCATAATCAACCTCACCCCTTATATCCAATAGGGCGGATACCCCATCAAAGAGACGCCCGGCACTGGAGGTTAATGGTGCGTTGAGCCCCTTTTCGATCTGTTTTATGATAAGTTCTAACTCAACCTCACCTACCCGTTGGAGAAACTGCAACTTCCTACTGAAGGCCTCTTTGCCTAAGAAGCTCAAAAGATAGCTAATTGCCATTCGGTAAGGTTTTTTGATCGCTACCTCCCCTCCCGGCATGGGTATATATTCAAAATGCCCAGCTCGTCTGAATGTACCATAATTCACCAGGAGAAACTCTCCTCCCCAGATATGGCCATCCTCTCCATACCCGGTACCGTCAAATGCAACCCCTAAAACGGGGGGATCCACATGGTTTTCGGTTATGCAGCTCACAATGTGTGCATGATGATGTTGAACCGGAACCACTATCAAACCACAATCTTTAGTTTTAAGGCCCTCAGCATATCTTGTGGAAAGGTAATCAGGATGTTTATCGTGGGCTACAATTTTCGGGTTCAACCGGAAAAGCCTTTGATAATGATCAAGTACTTTCTCAAAATGAGTTAAGGTCTCAAGGTTATCCAGATCGCCGATGTGCTGACTCATGAAAGCATATTCATCCTTCGTAATACAGAAGGTATTTTTTAATTCAGCTCCGCAGGCTAACACCCCTCTGGCTTTAAACGGCAGATGGATTGGGTCAGGGGCGTAACTTCGTGCCCGTCTCAAGACTTGGGGTGTGTTATTTTCAATCATGGTTACACTATCATCAAAAGGAATATGGATGTCGCGGTTGTGGAAAAGAAAATAGTCGGAAATTCCTGAGAGCCTCCTCAGGGCCTCGTCGTTATCCTTGGCAATTGGCTCCTCACTCAGATTACCACTCGTCATCACCAAGGGGAAAGAGACCGCTCTTAACAGTAAATGGTGAAGCGGCGTATAGGGCAACATCACCCCTAAGTAATTCAAATTGGGTGCTACTGCCGGAGAAATCCTGTTTTTATCCTTAACCTGTAATAACACAATGGGCGATTTGGGAGAACTGAGGAGCCTCTCTTCCTCTTTTGAGACCAGACAATACTTTTTAACTTCATCCAGAGTACTCATCATAACTGCAAAGGGTTTAAATGGTCTCCTTTTTCTTGTTCTAAGAAGCTTGACTGTCTCTTCGTTGGTCGCATCACAGGCGAGTAAAAAACCGCCGAGTCCCTTTAAAGCAAGAATCTTCCCTTGCTTTAGTAAAGATCCTGTATCCGTAATAGGATCGTTAGAAGCCACTACTTTTCCTGAGTGATCGACAAGCTCAAGTTTGGGTCCGCATCGGGGGCAACAATTGGGTTGAGCGTGAAAGCGCCGGTCAACCGGATTATCATATTCTTTTTGACACTCCAGGCACATCTTAAAGTTTCGCATTGTAGTTTCCGGCCGGTCATAAGGAATGTCCTTGATGATGGTAAACCGGGGACCACAGTTGGTACAGTTGGTAAACGGATACCGATAACGCCGATCGTTACTATCGAATATTTCCTTAAGACACTGGGAACAGGTGGCAATATCAGGGGAAATGCGCTGATATTTATCTTTTTCAGGTTTACTTTTCCTGATCTCAAAGCATTGATAACCCTCGGGTGGTAAATAGTGACAATTAATTTCATCAATCTGTGCGAGAGGTGGTGACTGGGTATTAAGGTGGTCATAAAATGAATTAATAGACTTCATCGGTCCTTCCACCTCGATCTTTACGTCTCCCGAGGTATTACAGACCCACCCTTTAAGGCCATATTTCGTGGCAAGCTGGTAAACAAACGGTCTGAATCCCACACCCTGAACGATACCACGAACGCTGATCCTCGCATTCTTTATGACCTCTGTCTGGGGCATATCCTTGATTTCTCCAATAATTGGCTTCAGAACTTCAATTCTTAGTGCTTGTGGGCAGAGGAAATAAATCAGAGCCTCTTTGGTAGCACTATCGTAATACTTAGCATTAACTGTGCCAAGAACTTTGGTAGTTCCGGTATACTGGGTTCTTAATTATCATAATTGCTTTCTGCGGGAAAATCGAGAAGTTAAATGGAAATGGATTATAAGGGATTAAGGAGAAAATGGTGCTGATAATTTCACTGTTGGGTATAAAGATTTTTCTTCCTGATAAAAATACTGACAGGTTTTCTAAGGGTTAGACTGGTTCATTGAAATCCATTGCACACTATATGGTGTTAAAGGTAACCTTAGTGCCCAATATCTTGTGGTTAAGGTAACTTGGTGAAAATTAACAAAAAATTAATTATTTTTCTTGACAAAATTTAAAAATATTCTATTATTTGTAGAAAGTGGGAAAAAGTGGGAAAAAGTGGTATAGAGGAACTAATTTTCTATGTTTCGCGGTTCGTATGAACATATTATAGATTCCAAGGGCAGGGTCAGCTTTCCAGCCCGGTTCCGCGAAGTATTCCCTGCGGATGATGGGCGGTTGGTTATCACTAATTATAAACCTTCGCATCTTTGGGTTTTTATGTACGAGGATTGGATCCAACTGGAAAAAAAATTAGCCGTCTTCCCCCTGACTGATCCCACTACTCGTCGGTTTAAGCATTTTTTTGTTTCCGGGGCTCATGATGTAACGATTGATAAATTAGGGCGCATCCTTATTCCTCCCCACCTTCGAGAATATGCCCAACTGAATAAAGAAGTAATCTTCGTGGGCTCGATTACCCATATTGAACTTTGGAATAAGGCAAATTGGGAACCCAACTTTGAGGCCTCCGAGTCTGATTTTGAAAATGTTGCCAAAAAATTGGCAGATTTGGGATTTTAAACTACCTTATGCCCGAAGTTCATCAGCCGGTTTTAGTAGAGGAAACAATGGCATTACTCAACTGCCGTCCCGGTGGAATTTATGTAGATGGAACAATATCAGAAGGGGGCCATGCTTTCCACATTTTCCGAACTTGCCCTGACATTCGTCTCCTCATTGGTATAGACCGGGATGATGATGTTCTTGTCTGCGCCCATAATAAATTGGCTTCTTTCAAGGATAAGTTTTTTTTAATTAAAGGAAATTATGCAGATATTAAAAGGATTATCTCCGATTTGCAAATAAAAATGGTTGATGGGGTTCTCCTGGATCTTGGTGTTTCGAGTCGTCAACTCCTGTCGCCTTCTCGGGGGTTCAGCTTTTCAATGGATGGACCTTTAGATATGAGGATGGACAAAACACAAAAAATGACCGCTGGTGATTTAGTGAATAATCTTACGGCAAAAGAGTTGGAAAGAATTATTCGGGAGGATGGGGAAGAAAAGTGGGCCTCTTCGATTGTCAAATTGATTGTTAAGAAGAGGAAACTGGCTCCGATTACCACTACCTTAGAATTGAGGAATCTGATTGAAAAGGCAATTCCCTTTCGGGCACGTCCCCGAAAAATTCATCCTGCTACCCGTACGTTCCAGGCTCTCCGCATTGCGGTGAATGATGAACTTGGACATCTGGAAAGAGCGTTACCTGACATCATAGACGTATTGGCTCCCGGAGGGAGAATCGCGGTTATCTCTTTCCATTCCCTGGAAGACCGGATAGTGAAAAATACCTTTCGCCAGTATTCCCGCGCATGTACTTGCCCTCCCGCTTTTTTACAATGCCGATGTGACCAGGTGCAGAAACTGAGCATTTTGACAAAAAAACCGATTGTTCCGAAGCCGGAAGAAATTCTTCAAAATCCACGATCCCGGAGTGCACGTCTTCGGGGAGGAGAAAAACTTACCTGTTAGAGAGGTGACCATGGATAATGTATTTACCAGGCCTTACATTCATACCGATATTTTAGGACAGCAGATTATTAAAGAGAGAGCTCTTCCGTGGAAACGAGAGCTTAAAAATCATTTGCTCGTAACTATTGCGCTGGTGTTTTGTGCGCTCCTTTTCGTTTGGTCACGGATAGAAGTGGTGCAGGTTGGTTACGACATTTCTCAGGCCAATAACGTGTATCACGAACTTATAAAGGAAAATCATCGGTTACGGGTGGAGATAGTAAGTCTGAACTCTCCTTCGCGAATTGAAAAGATCGCTAAAACCAAATTGGGGTTAAGAAGTCCACAACCGGAACAAATTATCCTTATCCCATGAGTGAGAATCGAGAAAAGTGGATACGATTTCGACTTGTACTCGTATTTCTTCTCCTTACGTTTTCCCTCTGTATTGCGTCTGTTCGAGCCTATAAACTTCAGATATCGAAACAAACTGAACTTAATCGTTTAGCAGAGCGCCAAAGAATCCATAAAGTTGAACTTAGACCACCGAGGGGGGTCATCTATGATCGGAGGTACCAGGAATTAGCGGTGAGTGTCGAAGTGGATTCAGTTTATACCCACCCCTGGCAGATTAAAGACCATGAAAGGACGGCAGAAGGTTTGCGTAATGTTTTTGGGTTAGATGCCCATAAAGCATTACAGACCGTAAAAAACCCTGCACCATTCGTATGGATAGAACGAGGGATTTCTCCGGCAAAGAGAAGGCAGATGGAGAGTTTAGGGCTTAAGGGAATTCATTTTATAAAAGAAAATAAGCGGTTTTACCCACAGCGTGAGATTGGTGGACACTTTTTGGGTTTTGTAGGAATAGACGGAAATGGTCTGGAAGGATTAGAACGGAGCTATGATTCCTATCTCACCGGTGGGACTGAGTATTTTTTTGCGGAGCGAGATGCCTTGGGGCGGGAAATTCTATCATCTGGGGTAATGCCTTTGGAGTTCCGGCGTGGTGATGATCTCATAGTAACAATTGACCTCACTATCCAATACATTTTGGAAAAAGAACTTCAAAAAGCAGTAGAACAGGCTCGCGCCCGCGGGGGAATTGGCATCGTCATGAACCCCAAAACCGGCGAAATTTTAGGACTTGCGATTCATCCAAGTTTTAACCCAAATAATTTTGGGGCCTCATTTCCTAAGCTGTGGCGGAACCGGATAATTACCGACTGCTTTGAACCGGGCTCAACGTTTAAAATTTTTTTGGCAGCCGCAGCAATCGAGGAAAAGGTAGTTTCACCTGAGGAAATTATTTACTGCGAAAATGGATCGTATCGGCTTGGGAAGAGGATAATCCACGATCTTCATAAATATGGAAACCTCTCTTTTGCTGAAGTCGTAAAATATTCTTCTAACATTGGTGCGGTAAAGGTGTGCGAAAGGCTCGATGCCCCTGAGTTCTACAACTCTATTCAAAAATTCGGTTTTGGAGATAAAACCGGGATCGACCTGCCAGGAGAATCTCCGGGTTTAGTGAGGCCATATCAAACCTGGAGGGAGATTGACAAGAGCACAATATCCTTTGGTCAAGGAGTTTCAGGCACTCCTTTACAGCTTATTAATGCACTCTGCGCTATTGCCAATGGTGGGTATTTGATGCGGCCCTTTTTAGTCAAAGCTATTGTCAATGAAAAAGGAGAATTGGTGAAAAAAAATCATCCGCGAGTGATTCGTAAGGTTATCTCAGAGCAAACCGCTCAAGTGGTCACGGAGATGATGATCGCAGTGGTTTCTGAAGATGGCACGGGGAGAAATGCCCAGATGGCAGGCTTTGAAGTTGCGGGAAAAACGGGGACTGCCCAAAAAGTTGATCCTATTACTGGATTGTATTCAAATTCAAAATTCATAGGTTCTTTTATGGGGTTTGTCCCCGCCAGAGATCCGGTCATTGCTGTGTTAATCGTAATTGATGAACCACAGGGAAGAGGATTTGGAGGCACCGTGGCTGCACCAGCTTTTAAGGCTGCCGCTGAACAGATATTAACCTATTTAAACGTTTTCCCACAACCCAAGTGCATGTCACCAGTTGTTGCCTTGGGTAATCCTGGTTCAAAGGAGACCCCCGGAGATGACTTACCTGATAATCTGGACAACGCTTCTTGCCTGAAGGGTTTTCCCGATCTTACCGGTCTCAGTATCCGAAAGGTTCTACAGATGGTAAAGGATTATAACCTTACCGTGCATGTTGAAGGTTCTGGAAGGGCAATATCGCAAAAGCCTTCTCCAGGGACACCGCTTTCAGACATATCAGAGTGTTGGGTAATGTTCAATCCCCGAACATGAGTACTACTGAATTGACCATTTTGGTTAGGCCGATGAAACTGAGCGCTCTCATTGAAGGATTAGAGACCAAAAAAGTCTCAGGAAACGTAACTGAAGACATTCTCGGGATAGCCCATCACTCTAGCCATGTTCGCTCCGGTTTTCTTTTTGTGGCGCAAAGGGGAGGTAAACATAACGGTCACGATTTTATTTCCGAAGCCATTCGCCAGGGTGCAAAGGCTATCGTTGCTGAAGCTCTTCCCGAAACTAACCTTAGTGTAACGTGGATTGAGGTTCCTGACAGTAGGAAAGCGCTGGCGCGGGTCTCGGCTAACTTTTGGGGTGACCCTTCTTTAAAAATGAAGGTGGTTGGAATTACCGGTACAAATGGAAAGACCACCACATCATATCTATTGGAGTCGATCGTTCACTATGCCGGCTATACTCCAGGGGTTATCGGAACAATTAATTACCGATTTGGAAGTCAGGTTATGAAATCTTCTCATACCACCCCCGAGTCGCTTGAAATTCAGAAGCTCCTTGCCCACATGCTGAAAGAGAAGGTTACCCATGCCATCATTGAAGTTTCCTCCCACGCTTTGGTTCAGGATCGGGTAGAAGGAGTCCATTTTGATGTAGGGGTATTTACTAATCTAACGTCAGAACACTTGGACTATCATGGTACGATTGAACATTATGCTCAGAGCAAGGCAAAACTCTTTTCCTACTTTTTGGAAAAAAGTTTTGCCTTGGGGTTAAAATTCGCCGTACTGAACCAGGATGATCCTCAGGCAGATTACTTTTGCTCTCTGACGTCTGCCCAGGTAATCCGATACGGAATGGGAAAGGGTGCAGATATTACCATTGAAGAGGCGATGGTATCAGCTGAAGGGATTTCCGGTCACTTAAAAACTCCCCACGGGGCCATACGTTTTAAGACCTCACTCTTAGGGCGATTTAATTTATATAATGTGATGGCTGCCACTGGGGCTGCCATCAGTTTGGATATACCCCTTGAATGCGTGAGTGCCACCTTGGAATGTATTAAGCCTGTGCCTGGCCGGATGGAAAAGGTAGGAGAGGGGATTGATTTTACCGTTTTAGTGGATTACGCCCATACTCCGGACGCATTAGAAAAGGTGCTTTATGCGATCAGGGAACTATCGCCCCATAGAGTTATAACTGTTTTTGGATGCGGAGGTGAAAGAGACCGAACGAAGCGTCCAATGATGGGGAGGATAGCAGCACGTTTGAGTGACATAGTGATTATTACCTCCGATAATCCAAGATCTGAAAGACCGGAAGAAATTATTTCGGAAATTAAAGAAGGTGTTGAAGAAATGGGTATCCCGAATATTTCTTCCTTTCCCTCTGAGCAGCACAAGGGATACCTTACTGTTGTGGATCGTAGGAAAGCAATCAAGACAGCGCTTCGGATCGCACAGAAAAACGATATTGTTTTGGTTGCTGGTAAAGGGCACGAAGACTATCAGATATTAGGAAATCAAATAATTGCATTTGATGATCGTAAAGAAATTGCGGAAGCACTCAAGGAAAGGTTTTTGTAGGCTCATGGAGTGTTTGCCCAATCAAAACGTTGGTTTCGTGACATCTTAGACTATAACAGCTTTTAAAACTTTATGAGGCTACTATGGAAAAGTCTTTGTTTCAGGTACACCCGATAAAAAGTTCACATGCATATGTCATATGTTATCGTCGCAAAAATGTTCCCAGAATTTCGGTGATGGTTTGTGAACACAATTGCCGATTCAAGTCGGACTGTCAAGAATACAAAATGTTTTATAATCTTAAATCAGAAAGTAAAGGTACTTTCATGGCTAACCAAGCCCAGGTTGGTTAGGTGACGATGCGTCTTACGATCACGTGGCTTGTTGAAGCAATTCAGGGCCGATTACTGCAGGGAGGCCCAGAGGGAGGTTATCCAGGGATCTCAACTGATTCTCGTTCCATCCGGCCAGGAGAATTTTTTTGGGCTTTAAAAGGAGAACGATTTGATGGCCATGATTTCCTTAGAGAAGTAAGGGATAAAGGGGCGTCTGGAGTGGTTATTGAAAGGGGAAGAGCAGTGCCCGAAATGAACGAAGCGATGGTAATCATAGAAGTTGACGATACCCTCTGGGCATTAGGGGAATGTGCGGCCCATTATCGCCGCCTCTATGACATCCCAATAGTCGCGGTCACTGGAAGCAATGGCAAAACCACTACGAAGGAGATGATTGTTTCTATTCTCTCTACTAAAAGGCAGGTATTGAAAACCAAAGGAAACTTAAATAACCTGATCGGGCTTCCTCTCAGCCTGCTCAATTTATCTCCGAAGCACGACGTTGGGGTTGTTGAATTGGGTATGAATCGCAGGGGGGAAATTGCCCGTCTTACCGAGATCGTCAATCCCACTGTAGGGGTAATAACCAATATTGGTCCAGTTCATCTTGAGTATCTAAAATCGGTAGAAGCAGTGGCAGAAGCAAAAGGGGAACTTTTTCAGAAAATGTCTTCTCAATCTACTGCTGTCATCAATAACGATGATCCGATGGTTGAGAAAATGTCCCGGGACTTTCCGGGGGAAAAAGTTACTTTTGGTATGAAACACCCTGCCGATGTGGGCGCAGAAAATATTAAGTCAATGGGATTCGAAGGCATAACGTTTGATCTTCGAATAAGAGAAAAAACCTTCCCAATCTATTTTCCTATAATTGGAGAGCATAACATTATGAATGCGCTTGCTGCGGCTGCAGCGGTGATGGCCGTTGGAGAAGACCCGGAGATGATTGTTAGAGGACTGGAGCATTTCACCAACCTTTCTCTTCGACAGGAAGTGGTAACCGTGGGCGATACCATAACGCTTATTAATGATGCTTATAACGCCAACCCCATCTCAATGCAGACAGCATTAAAGACCTTTTCGCAGCTTAAAGGTTCGGCACGCGGCATTGTGGTATTGGGGGATATGCTGGAGTTAGGGGGTTGGTCTATTAGGTTGCACCGTGAATTGGGAAAACAGGTGGCCCAGTCGGGTATAAACCACCTTTTGCTTTTGGGGAATTATGCTTCTGCAGTCAGAGAAGGGGCAATTGCCGGTGGTATTTCTCCTGAGTGTATTGTGATCGGAAAAGACCACCAGCAACTTACTGATATTTTAGAGGGTCTTCTCAACCAGGGAGATTGGGTCCTGGTGAAAGGTTCCCGCAAAATGGAAATGGAGAAGATTGTAAAAAAATTCATTAAGGACGAAAATAAATCCCACGTGGTAAAGAAAAAAGTTCAAGAAAATGGTGACGGTTGAGGGCTCAATTTAGAAAGGAGAGTTATTATGACTATATCCCAAATATCCAGAATTATGTTGGTAGATGACAGTGATGATGTCCTGGAACCCGTTGGGGAGTATCTCCGGTTAAAGGGGTATCAGATCACTACCGCCAGAAACGGACGAGATGCTTTGGAGAAACTGGAAACTGATAAGTATCCTCTTATCATTACTGATATCAATATGCCAGAAATGAGTGGTCCTGAACTGCTTGATAATATGAGTAGATCGAGACAATCATTTAAAGCGGTAGTGATTTCCGCTTATTTTGAGGAAGGAATTAAAACCGAACTTCGTAAAAAGGGGGCTTACGCATTTTTGCAGAAACCCTTCTCGTTTGGCGAATTGGAAACAGTCATTCAAGAGGGTCTCCTCCAATAGGAACGTAGAATACATTTATTTTTTTAACCGCAGGCTTAAAATGTTCTACCATCTCCTTTATCCTTTTCATACTGAATGGTCAGTGTTGAACGTTTTTAAGTACATAACGTTTCGGACCATCTATGCTGCCATCACTGCCCTTCTTATCACCCTTGTTCTGGGACCGTGGGTCATTCGCAAATTCTCGGCTTTGAGAATGGGAGAGGTCATCCGCAATGACGGACCTCAATCCCACTTTAAAAAAGTAGGGACTCCTACAATGGGTGGACTTCTTATTCTGGGGGCAGTGGTTGTATCCACCTTGTCTTGGGCTAACTTAACCAACCAATTTATCTGGGTGGTACTCCTCGTGACGGTAGGGTTTGGATTAATCGGTTTTATTGACGATTTTAAGAAATTAAGAACTGCGGCCGGTCTTTCTATGCCGGTTAAGTTAGGTGGGCAGCTGATTATTGCCTTTATTGCATCATGTTACCTCTGTTTTATTTTTGGGATTGATACCCATCTTAATGTTCCTTTCTTTAAAACGATTACGCCCAATCTGGGATGGTTTTTTGTCATTTTTGCCATCTTTGTGATTGTAGGTGCTTCTAACGCAGTCAACCTGACCGATGGACTCGATGGATTGGCGACCGGACCGGTTATCATTGCTTTTGCTACCTATTGTGTCTTTGTTTATTCCACTGGTCACTATAAGATCGCCCAGTATCTTCAAATTCCGTTTGTTAAGGGCAGCGGGGAGATAGCCATTTTCTGCGGGGCTATGGTGGGAGCGGCAATGGGTTTTCTTTGGTATAACACCTATCCTGCACAGATATTTATGGGGAATGTAGGTTCTCTGGCTCTGGGAGGGGCTCTCGGTACGATTGCGATTATCACCAAACATGAGATTGTTCTGGCAATTGTAGGTGGAGTCTTCGTGATTGAGACCTTATCGGTGATTTTTCAGGTAGCATCCTATCGGTTAAGAAAGAAGAGAATTTTTCGCATGGCCCCACTTCATCACCACTTTGAACTTAAAGGTTGGAGTGAACCTAAAATAATTGTGCGTTTCTGGATTATCAGTGTTTTTTTGGCTCTTATCGCTATTAGTACACTCAAGTTACGGTGAATCACGCTATGGAATTAAAAGGAAAAAAAGTTCTCGTAGTCGGTTTTGGAAGAACAGGAAAGGCGGTGAGTCAATTTCTGTTGGATCGTGGAGCAGTGGTTACTGTTAACGATCATAAGGCTCGCGACAAGTTTGGGGAAGCTATCAATACGTTGGAAAAAAACAGCGTGGAGTTTGTATTAGGAGATCATCCCCTCGAGGTTTTTCTTCGTGCTGACCTTATTGTCGTTAGTCCAGGAGTTGATCCTACCATTCCTTCATTACGGTATGCTCGAAAACGGGGAACTCCGGTCATAAGTGAGATAGAACTTGCATCCCGTTTTATTAATGCTCCCATCATCGGAATTACGGGCACTAACGGAAAGACGACCACTACAGTGTTAATTACAGAGATCCTCCTTCGGTCCGGCTTCTCTGTTTTTAGTGGGGGTAATATCGGAAATCCATTGATTACCTTCGTACATGAAAATGTGCCGGCAGACTTTTTGGTGGTTGAACTGAGCAGTTTTCAATTGGAAGCGATCGAAACCTTCAGCCCTCACATTGCCATTTTGCTTAATATCACTGAAGATCACCTGGATCGATACCCTTCGTTTGATCTCTATTGTGAGGCAAAGTTTAGAATTTTTATGAATCAGACGAAAAAAGATTTCGCGATTATCAACCGTGATGATGAGGCATGTAAGCCGGTGATTCCATCTCTTGCTGCTCATGTTTTACCCTTCAGCCATAAAAGATTTCGGGGTAGGGGGATGTATGCCCATGGCCAATTTTTATATTACCAGGAAGACACTGGGGAAACTCATAGTTACAGCCTCTCCAAGGTATCGTTATTGGGAAAACATAATCAAGAGAATGTGCTTGCCGCGATTGGAGTCGCTGAGGTGTGTGGGTGTCCACAGGAGAAGATCCGGGAGAGTCTTGAGCTTTTCCGGGGATTGGATCATCGTTTGGAGTATGTTCGGGACATTGACGGAGTTCCCTTTTATAATGATTCGAAAGCTACGAACATTGATGCCTTACTAAAGTCTCTCCAGAGTTTTCCGGGCAATATTATCCTTATTGCTGGAGGTCGGGAGAAAGGTGGGGATTATGGAGTGCTTAAAGATGAGATAAGGAAACGGGTCCGAATGTTCGTTGTCATTGGAGAAGCAAGGGAAAAATTTTATCACCTTTTCGGGTCACTCGTTCCTACCTGCTTTGCCAACGACCTGGGAGAAGCCGTCGCGCTTAGTTTTCAAAATGCTCAGAAGGGAGATGTGGTTTTACTATCTCCCGGTTGTGCCAGTTTTGACATGTTTTCAAATTATGAAGAACGAGGACTACGGTTTAAAGAACATGTCCATAAGCTGGCCAAGGAGCGCCACAAAATCGCTAAGGGCTCTTTAACAGAACAGGCAGGAGAGCCATGACAAAAAAAATGACGACTACCCTACTGCTTTTTGCAGTCCTGTCTTTAGTAAGTATTGGGATTATTATGGTCTATAGTACGAGTTCAATCTATGCACTTAGATCTTACCACGATGAATATTATTTCCTGAAAAAGCAGCTCCTTTTTGCATCGGCCGGGGTATTGCTTCTTATAGTTGTAACGCGGTTTCCGTACCAATATTTGGCCAAACTTGCCTACCCGATACTTGCTCTTTGTAGTTTAGGACTGGCACTTTTGTTTATCCCGAACGTCGGAGTCTGCCTTGGTGGTGCGACGCGTTGGCTTCGTCTTGGACCACTAACGATCCAGCCATCTGAAGCCGCCAAGTTAGGGCTTATCATTTATCTTAGTTATTTTTTATCCAAAAAAAAGGAAAATATTAAGAATTTTTCTTTTGGTTTTCTTCCACCCTTTGTTATTACTGGAATCATATCCTTCCTTATTCTTTGCCAACCAGATTTCGGAACCGCTTTTCTGTTAATGACTATATTCTTTATCCTTTTGTTTGTAGCTGGGGCAAGAGTTATTCTACTTATCTTATCCGTGATTCTTCTCGCTCCTTTAGGGATGCTGCTTATTTTAAATAGTCCTTATCGCTTAAAAAGGTTTTTAGCTTTTCTTGATCCCTGGAGTGATCCAACCGGTTCGGGATTCCAGATTATTCAGTCCTACCTCGCTTTTGGTTCCGGAGGGCTCTTTGGACTTGGATTGGGAGATGGTCGGCAGAAACTTTTTTATCTTCCGGAAGCCCACACGGACTTTATTTTCTCGGTAGTGGGAGAAGAATTAGGACTCCTGGGCGTGATGGCCGTCATTATTCTTTTTTTTACGATCGTATTTTGCGGCATTATAATTGCTCTGAGGGCCAGAGACCTCTTGGGAACTTTTTTGGCCGTGGGATTGGTATCGCTTATTGGAGCGCAAGCCCTCATAAATATGGGAGTAGTCATGGGGTTGCTGCCTACCAAAGGTTCTACCCTTCCTTTTATAAGCTACGGGGGTAGTTCCCTAATGGTAAATCTTGCGGGAGTTGGAATGCTTTTAAATATTTCCTCTCAAGGGCGTGCGAGCGAAAGGTGATCGATGCGCATTATCATTAGTGGCGGAGGCACCGGTGGGCATCTCTTTCCTGGAGTCGCTCTTGCAGAAGAATTTCAGGCCCGGGATAGTAAACATTGGATTATATTCGTTGGGACGAAGAAGGGAATCGAACAAAGGATTATACCAGCTATGGGATATGAGTTAAAGTTCATCTCTGGCACCGCCCTATTAGGAAGTGGGCCGTTCCAGAAATTGCTGGGGATTGTTCAATTCTTGATAGGCCTGCTGCAAGCCATTATCCTTATCCGGACGATTAAGCCTGATCTGGTTGTGGGGACTGGAGGTTATGTATCGGCTCCGGTAATTCTGGCTGCATACCTTTTAGGGATTAAAACGGCAATATGTGAACAGAATAGTGTTCCAGGATTGACTAATCGAATGCTCGGACGATTGGTAAAAAATGTTTTTATTGCTTTTGAAGAGAGTTGCCACTTTTTCCCCCAGGAAAAAACGCTTCTCACCGGGAATCCGGTGAGAAAAGAGTTTCTCAATACACTTCACCAGCAAAAAAAGGATAGAAGCAATTTTTGTCTTCTTATCCTTGGGGGAAGTCAAGGGGCCCACAGTATTAATCGAGCAATGGTTGAGGCTCTGGATACGTTGACGCCCCATAAAGATAAGTTAGCAATTATTCATCAGACGGGTTTCCAAGATTTCAGTTGGGTTAAGGATGCTTACAGGGAAAAACTTTTTCAGGCGGAAGTATCACCCTTTATAACGGGAATTGCCTCTGCCTATGTCTGCGCTGATTTAGTGATAAGCAGGGCAGGAGCCCTCACCATAACAGAATTGTTAGTGTGCGGAAAGCCATCAGTGTTAATTCCCTACCCCTACGCTGCATATAACCATCAAGAAATCAATGCCAAGACGTTAGTGGATCAGGGAGCCGCCCACATCATTCTCGATAAAGACCTCGATAGGGTAAAACTGGGAGAAACCATCCTCTATTTTTTTCACCGCCCCCAAGAGTTAGACGTGATGGGAAAAAAAGCTCAGACCTTAGCTCAACCCGAAGCGGCAAAGACCATTGTGGATTATTACCATCTTCAGCAGGAAAGGGAAGACCGTTTATAATATACCTCGACACATATACATGGTAGGTATTGGTGGGGCTGGAATGAGCGGAATAGCCGAGGTGCTGCTTAACCTCGGCCATCGGGTGAGCGGTTCAGACCTGAAAGAAACTCCGATTACCCAGCGGTTAAAAACCTTAGGGGCCACAGTTTACTATGGACATGACCGGAATCATATTCAGGATGTGGATGTGGTAGTCTATTCGTCAGCGGTGACTTCAGAGAACCCGGAAATCAGCGCTGCTAAGGAAAAGATGATCCTCATTATTCCCCGAGCAGAGATGCTTGCAGAATTGATGAGGATGAAGTATGGCATTGCGGTTGCAGGCACACATGGTAAAACAACTACGACGTCATTAATTGCTAACGTTTTGGCTGAAGGGGGGATTGATCCTACGGTGATTATCGGGGGTAAGCTCAATAGCTATGGAAGCAGCGCCAAATTGGGACAAGGGGATTTTTTAGTGGCTGAGGCTGATGAAAGTGACGGTTCCTTCTTGAAACTTTCTCCTACGATCACCGTGGTGACCAATATTGATTCTGATCATCTTGACTTTTATCGGGATATAGAGTCTCTGCAAAAAGCCTTTGTTGAATTTAATAATAAAGTTCCCTTTTATGGTGTTAATGTGCTCTGCCTTGACGATGTGAATATTCAAACTATACTTCCGTTCCTTAAAAAAAGAGGTATTACCTATGGATTTAATACCCAGGCAGATTATCAAGCAAGGGAGATAACGTTCAAAGGGTTAGAGTCACAATTTCATGTGCTTTATCAAGGAGAAACCTTGGGTGAATTTGTTCTCAGGATACCGGGAATGCACAATATTCAGAATGCGCTTGCGGCAGTGGCGGTAGCACGGGAACTCGGGTTAAATGTGGAGACGATTAAAAGGGGGGTTAAAGAATTTAGAGGGGTAGAGCGACGATTCCATATCCGAGACGAAGTGGATGGGATTATTATTGTGGACGATTACGGCCACCATCCCACCGAAATAAAGGTTACGCTCAATGCTTTGAAACAAGTATGGGAAGATCGGAGGTTGGTAGTGGTTTTTCAACCACATCGCTTTACCCGAACACATCTTCTTTTTAAAGACTTTCTTACCGCATTTTATCAAGCTGACCACTTAGTGCTTGCTGATATCTATTCAGCGGGCGAAAGCCCTATTGAAGGGGTAACCGCAGAATCACTCCTCAAGGGGATTAAAGAACACGGACATAAGTCGGTAGTGTTTTTCTCTACGTTTGAGCATATTGTTGCTCATCTTCTCCATGAAGTTAGACCGCATGATGTGGTTCTGACCTTAGGCGCTGGAGATATCTGGAGGGTTGGACCTGAACTTATCCAACGATTGCGAGAAAAGTAAGCCGTGGAAGATTATCAGAAACGCAGGTTAAAAGAATTTTTTCAGGGAAACCTCCTTTATGGTGCCCTGCTTAAAAATTTCGTCTCATTTAAAGTGGGAGGACCAGCAGACGTTATCGCTTTTCCTCAGGACATGGACGACGTGGTCCACTTATTGCGTTTTATCCGAGGAGAAAAACTTCCTTATTTTATATTGGGAGAGGGTACTAATCTTGTGGTGCGAGACGGTGGCTTTAAAGGGGTGGTGATCAGGCTTTCCTCAGGTTTCCATACGGTGTCCTTGGAAAAGGTGGAGGGTGGGAAGGTATATGTGAGGGCTCAGGCAGGAGAACGGCTCTCTCGAGTTCTTGGTTTTACCCTTCGCCATAGCGTGACCGGATTAGAATTCGCCAGTGGAATTCCTGGATCAACTGGAGGGGCACTGATAATGAATGCCGGAGCTTATGGAAACGAAATGAAAGATGTCATCGCTTCCATCAGTATTCTTACTGCAAACGGTTTGGTGAGATATCTTGGGAGAGAGGTGCTTCAGTTTTCATATCGGAAATTACATTTGCCCGCTGATTCCATTATTATCGAGGCACTATTTGAATTGCGTCCGGGCAATCGGCAAGAAATTGCAGCACGGATAAAGGAAAACCAAAGTAAACGCAAAAAGATCCAACCTTTGGACCTTCCCAGTGCTGGTTCAGTATTCAAGAATCCTCCTTCCCTTCATGCGGCTCAATTGATTGAGGAACTGGGGCTCAAGGGATATCAAATCGGAGGAGCAGCAGTTTCCAAACGCCATGCTAATTTCATTGTTAACTGTGGCTCGGCCACTGCTACTAATATTTTGGAATTAATGGCATTCATCCAAGAAAAGGTGTGGCAGGAAAAGGGGATCATGCTTGAACCAGAGATTCTGACGGTGGGAGAGGATTGAGGTTCAGGGATTAGGGATTAGGGATTGAGGAACAGAGGGACGAATGGCAACGAGACGGTAAGAGACACTTATGACTTCAGAAGAATTGAAAAGAAAAAGAATCGGAGTATTGATGGGGGGATTCTCCCCGGAGAAAGAAATCTCTTTCAAGACCGGCAAGGCGATCCTCAGGGCTTTATTAGAAAAGAACTATCAGGTGTTAGCAATCGAAGTAGATGGTTCTCTTGCTGAACAGCTTTTGAAAGAGAACATCGAAATTGCATTTATCGCTCTTCATGGTCCACTGGGAGAAGATGGCTCAGTACAAGGACTGCTTGAGGTGATGGGGATACCATATACAGGTTCTTGCGTATTGGCAAGTGCACTGGCCATGAACAAAATAATGGCAAAGAAGATATTTTGCTACCATCAGCTCCCTACTCCGCAATTTCAAACTGTTTTTTATGGCTCTGACCTTGCAATGGTTACCTTGCCTTTGCCAGTAGTGGTAAAGCCTGCCTGCGGTGGTTCGACTATCGGCACCTCAATTGTCAGTTCACCAAGTGAGCTGGATGCGGCATTACGTGAAGCAGCTCAATATGATCAGGAACTCCTGATTGAAGAATATATAGATGGTGTGGATATCACGGTTGGAGTTCTTAACGGAGAATACTTACCCCCGATAGAAATTGTACCTAAGAGTGGGTTCTATAGCTACGAATCGAAATATACTCCGGGAAAAACCGAGTATATTATCCCAGCGCGTCTTTCGCAGGAAGCAACTGAAAAGGCCCAGACGCTTGGGCTTACAGCCTACCGGGCCTTGCAGTGCTCTGGAGCTGCGAGGGTAGACTTTCGCGCCGATAGGCACGGGAACCTCACCATTTTAGAGGTTAATACGATACCAGGGTTAACCGAGATGAGCCTGCTACCCATGGCCGCTGCTCATACAGGTATAGACTTCCCGACGCTGGTTGAAAAGATACTTCTCTCAGCGCAGTTACATATCTGTTCAACCATAAAGCGGTCGCGACAACAAGAAGATTCCGAGGGTGACCATGTTGCAATAAGCCAGTGAACATATCATTGTTTCGGTATAATAAAGGATTATTACACCATGAAAGTCCATAATCAACGATATGGGGTCAAAAGAAAAAAGCTTTTGCACCGTGAAACGGTTAAAAGAGTTTTTTTCACTGCAATCAGGACGCTTTTTTTTGTATCGTTAATAATCATTGCTTCGATTTTTGTTAATCATTTGGTTCATTATATTGTTCAATCCTCATACCTCAGTTTAAAAGATGTTCAGTTTGAAGGTTGCCAAAAGGTTACTCCCCAGGAATTAATGCGATTAACAGGGATTCCCATGGAAACCAACATTTTTACCCTTAACCTCAAAGAAATAGCTCGTCAGCTCAAATTTAACCGTTGGGTTAAGGAAGTGAAAATTACCCGAATCTTTCCTCACGCATTAAAAATAAAGGTTGATGAGCGGATTCCGGTTGCCATTGTTAGTCATGAGAAATTATTTTTCCTGGATAAGGACGGTGTTTTATTCAAAGAAGTTGAGAACAAAGATCATCTCGACATGCCCGTTATCACCGGTCTATCCTTTTCCGAACAAAACGCTCACATCATTAAAAAGGTTCTTAGTGTCATGGACACCGCCGATAAGACAGGGGTGCTGCCAAGCGACGTGATTTCAGAAATTCATGTTGACAGTAACAATGGTCTTACCTTTTATACGCTTCAGGATGCCATTCCCATACGAATAGGCATTGGAGACTACCGAGAAAAGCTCAACTTACTTTCCCAGATCCAGGAAGATCTTCATAAACGAAAGGTCAAGGCTAAGGCGATAGAGCTTATTTCTTCAGGAGTAGCCCACGTCAGATTATCTTCCACATCCTAATTAAGAGGAGGTGATGAAAAAATGGGAAGTAATGGAAATATGGTTGTTGGTCTTGATATTGGAACGTCGAAAACCTGTGCCATTATCGGTGAGAAACAACCAGATGGTATTGATATTGTGGGGATCGGAACGCATCCTTCAAAAGGACTGAAAAAGGGGATGATTATTGACATAGAGTCAACCATTGATTCGATCCGGAAGGCAGTGAAAGAAGCAGAACGAATGGCTGACTATGAGGTGGAAACAGTTTATACCGGTATTTCCGGAGGTCATATAAAGAGTTTTAACAGTCATGGGGTAGTGGCAGTCAAAAACAGAGAGGTGAAGCGTTCTGATGTCAAGCGGTCAATTGATGCTGCCAAATCAATTGCTATTCCGGTTGATCGGGAAGTTATTCATGTACTCCCTCAAGAATTTATCGTTGATGATCAAGGGGGGATCCGTGATCCCCTGGGGATGTCCGGTATGCGTCTGGAAGCCAAAGTTCATGTGGTGACCGGCGCGGTAGCTTCAGCTCAGAATATTGTTAAATGCGCTAACCGGACTGGGCTGGATGTCAAGGATATTATTCTTCAACAACTGGCTTCAGGTGAAGCGGTATTAATAAGTGATGAAAAGGAATTGGGGGTGGTATTAATTGATATGGGAGGTGGAACAACTGATATAGCGATTTTCTGTAGAGGAAGTATTGGATATACATCCGTCATTCCGATTGGGGGGAACCACTTTACCTCTGATATTGCTTTGGGGTTACGGACCACAATAAAAGAAGCAGAACGGATAAAAAAAGAATATGGATGTGCGCTTACGAGCTCTGTAAACCGGGAAGAGAAGATTCAGGTTACCAGCATTGACGGGAGAGAGACCCAAGCAGTGTCAAAGAGAACATTATGCGAGATTATTGAAGCTCGCGCTGAGGAAATTCTGCAGCTGATGCAAAAGGAGATTTTAAAATCAGAAATGGGAGAATTTATAGGGTCAGGAGTTGTTTTAACCGGCGGGGCATCATTGATGCCTGGTATTGCAGAAATGGCTGAAAAGATTTTTAAGCTCCCCGTGCGGATTGGATATCCACAAGGAGTCAAAGGGTTAAAGGATGTGGTGAACAATCCAATGTATGCTACTGTGGTAGGGTTGATTCTCTATGGCCAAAGTCAGAAAGCGGATGTTCATTTTAACGGCAAAGGGAACCTCTTCAATACTCTCGTCCATAAGATGAGAGGGTGGTTCTTAGAGTTTTTTTAACTCGTCAAAAGGCCACTATTAATTGGTTAAACAAAAAGGAGGAGTTAAAGGATGATAGAATTAGAAAGAGTACCCAACTTGAATGCTAAAATCAAAGTATTTGGAATTGGGGGGGGAGGTTGTAACGCCATAAACACAATGATTACCTCCAATCTGGATGGGGTCGAATTTATTGCTGCCAATACCGATTTACAGGCACTGGGGGCATGTAGGTCACCTATCAAGGTTCAATTAGGTGTTAACCTTACCAAGGGGCTGGGAACCGGAGCCGACCCTGAAGTGGGAAAAAAAGCAATTATGGAAGATTTGGATAAAATAAGGGAGCTTCTGGCCGACGCTGATATGGTTTTCATTGCTGCCGGCATGGGAGGAGGTACGGGAACGGGAGGTGCACCGGTTGTGGCGGGAATAGCAAAAGAAATGGGAACGCTCACAGTGGCGGTGGTCACTAAGCCGTTTTTCTTTGAAGGAAAGCGGAGACAACGGATTGCGGATAAGGGTATCGAGGAATTAAAGGACGCTGTTGATACCTTAATCGCTATTCCAAACCAGAAGCTGCTGGTAAATTCCAGCAAGAGAATGACGCTCCTCGATGGATTTAAAAAGGCTGATGAAGTTCTCCTTCATGCGGTGAAAGGAATCTCAGATTTGATAACGGTTCCAGGCCTCATCAATCTCGACTTCACTGACGTTCGCACGGTGATGTCGGAAATGGGCATGGCCTTTATGGGAACCGGAAGTGCATCGGGCGAGAATCGGGCGATTGAGGCGGCCAGGCAAGCAATCTCAAGCCCCCTCCTGGATGATGTCACCATTGAAGGAGCTAAAGGATTGCTCATTAATATTACCGCTGGTCCAGACTTAACGCTCCACGAAGTAAACGAAGCCTCTACGATGATCCAGAAGGATGCTCACGAGGAAGCAAATATTATTTTTGGAGCAGTAATTGACGAAAATGCAGGAGATGAGATTCACGTTACGGTTATTGCTACTGGTTTTGGAAAAATGCAAGAAAAGATGTTGCCAGATTTAAAGGATAATGTTTCCTTGATGTCTAAATATCGGCGAGAAGAAGAGGATACTCCCGCCTATGTCCGGAGAAAACATGGAGTTAGGCAGGTTAAGCCAGAAGTGATCAAGGTGGGAACAATCATTGATAGCTACTTTAACGAATGCGGGGAGTATGATACTCCCACCTTCCTCCGTCGTCAGGCTGAGTAGATAAATGGCAAATTACCAAGTTCAAATGACAAATTTATTTTGCCATTTGGATTTTGCCATTTGAAATTACAATTGATTTTTCGTATCCTTTTTATGAACTACTAACTCTATAAATGGACACTACCTTCTATTGGCCGCTTACGAAAACCCATGTCTTGGAAATTGAAGGAAAAGGCCCGGGACCTCCTGCGTAAGGAGAAGGGAAGCATTATAAAACCCTGGGGCGGTAAGCTATCCGTAGCACTTGTCTATCCTAATTATTACCATGTAGGTATGGCTAACCTGGGGTTTCAATCTGTCTATCGAATCATTAACGAGTTTCCCTTTGCTGTGTGTGAACGGGTGTTTCTGCCGGACAAAGAAGACCTTAAAGAGTTTCAACGTTCATCCACGCCGCTTTTCTCCCTTGAGACCCAACAACCCCTCCGTGATTTTGACTTCATTGCCTTCTCTATTTCCTTTGAGAACGATTATCCTAATGTGCTTACGATCCTTGACCTGGGACAAATTCCGCTCCGTTCTTCTCGGCGGAAAGACAATACACCAATGGTGTTTGCTGGCGGCGTGAGCACGTTCCTCAACCCCGAACCCTTAGCTGAGTTCATTGATTTCTTCGCTCTTGGCGAGGCAGAGGAATTGCTGCCTGCATGTCTCTCCCTGGTTGCTGATGATCAGAAACAAGGAATATCCCGTAGCCAGTTATTAAAGAGTCTATCGAATATCGAGGGTATTTATGTTCCCCGGTTTTATACGGTTACTTACGGTGAAGATGGGCTCATCGCTTCTTTTGCCCCTAAAAAGGGAATCCCCTCCAAAGTAAAACGGCGGTGGATAAAAAAGGTGGATGAATACCCAACCCAGTCCGTAATTAATTCTCCCGTAATAGAATTTGGGGGGATGTTTCTGGTTGAAATCGGAAGGGGCTGTTCCTATGGCTGCCGGTTTTGTGCATCGGGATGGATTTATCGGCCGTTGCGAATGCGGTCCTTGAAGGCCCTTAAACAGTCCATAAAAAATGGATTGGCGGAGAAAAAGAAAATAGGTTTGGTAAGCGCTGCTATTAGTAACCATCCTGAGCTTAAAGAAATGTGCCGATTAATCCTGGAGGAAGGCGGGAGTATATCTGTGTCTTCACTCCGGGTAAAGCCTTTGAGTGTAGAACTTATAAAGGCCCTCAAAGAGAGTGGGCATCAGTCAGTAACCCTTGCCCCAGAAACTGGTTCAGAAAGGCTCCGCCGGGTTATCAATAAAAACATTACGGATGAAGAGATTATCAGGGCTGCAGAACTGGTGGTATCATATGGTATCCCTAACCTTCGGCTTTACTTTCTGGTGGGACTTCCGACTGAAGAAAACGAAGATATTGAACACATCGTTTCATTGACTAAGAAAATAAAACACACCCTTATTAAGTCCATTAAGAAAGAAAACCTTCCGGGCACCATTACCCTCTGTGTTACTCCTTTTGTTCCCAAACCCTTCACCCCATTTCAGTGGGTCCCCTTTGAAAACGTGCAGGTTTTAAACCAGAAGATCAAGTACATCCAGAATGGTTTAAAAAAAGAGCGGCAGATACATGTTACTTTTGAATCTCCGAAATGGAGCTACATACAGGCGCTCTTAAGTCGGGGGGATCGGCGAGTTGCCAACATACTTCTTACTGTTCAGAGCAACGGGGGAGACTGGAGAAAAGCTTTCCGGGAAAGCGCTATCAATCCGGATTTTTATGTCTATCGCCAGCGAGAACTATCTGAAATCCTCCCCTGGGATTTTATTGACCAAGGGATTAGTAAGGAGAAACTCATTTCCGAATATCACCAGGCCCTGATTGAGCGCTAACCGGAGAAAGGGTAGGGGTCACATCTTCATATGACATTTAATGTTTTCTCCATCATCGTTATTAACTTTTCCAAAATCCTTACCATCCCCAGTGTGTCCAACTTGCAGTACTTAAGCAGTGCCTGGCGAATCTTTTCCACCTCTGCTTTATCTTCCAATTCCCATATACGGAGGTAAGCGCTTGACGCCATTTGCCCATCACTTATTTCCATTTTCTCATAGGTGAGTTCCGGGACCAGGGCAGGAAGCACCTCTTTCAAAGAGTACGATCCCCGCATTTGCCAGCGGTAATAATCTTTCCGTTGAAATGGTGCCATGAGGTCACTCATGTATTGGGTAACATTTTATTTGACACAATTCGTATTCTATTTATCCCTCCTTGTATGCTTTCACTTGGCATAAACTATTCTCTTCTTTGTTATCATTTAGGTATTGTATCAGCAAGGATTTTTACACAATCCTTGTAAACTTTACTCATCCTACGTAAGCTTTTCGCACAAGCAGCGCCCCGGATACAAATCACATCCACCCCTGTTGTCCATAAGGTTGGCAGTTCTTCAAGCGTGATTGAACCAGCTATCCAAGCCTCCAAGCTTAAAGAATGACATTTATTAACAAAATATTTTATTTCTTTTAGTGTTAGAAGTTTCGTTAATTTATTTTGTTTATTATTTTTATTAAAAGTATCAATTAAAATTCCATCCGCTTTTATTACCTTGGCTAATTTGGGTCCACATTTAATTGGATTAAAAATTTTCTTCAGATTTTTATCAGCAAAAACTGCTGGAATAACTTCCTTCTTAGGATACCAATGCTTAATGGTTCTTATAATATTGCGTCCTAAATATACTGCTTCCTTATATGAATATCCAGCTAATCCTGCTTTAATAATATCGGCTCCTGCATGTGCTACTCCCAAGACCGCTTGACATGCTGTGCTTCGCCTTTCCTGCTGATCTTCCCCGATATTAGTTGCTATCTTAACGCTTTTTGGCATCGCTTTTCTTACAGTTTGTATGTTTAAAGGATAGGGTGTCCCTAAAGCTGATGCTGGGTATTCAACATCAATAATATTTGCGCCCCCTTTCAAAGCTTCTATTGCTTCGTTTTTCCCTCTAACGCTAATTAATAATCTTTGCTTCATAATGGCTTTGCACATACCCTTTCTCTAAGATAAAAATACTGTTTAACTTCTGGCATAAATCCTGCGATATGTCTAGCAATTTGTTCTTTCCATTCTTTGCTTTTCCCGTTATAGGTTCTTATCCTAAGACCTGCTCCAGTTATCATTTCAGACAGCTTAAAACGAGATTTATTATTATAAAGAGCCAGAATGGGTTTTCCCTTCATAATTGCATAGGTAAGTTCCTGGCCTACCCCCCACGATACAACTGATATTTCTGCAACCAAGAAATCCGCCTTATCTACTTCATTTAGATCCATCCAGTAAATTTCATCTGGTTTTTGTTTTTTCTCTTCTTTTATGGGATGGAAAATATTTACTTTGTGATTTTTCTTTAAACATTTCTCTATGTGCTCATAATATTCTAAATACTGCGCTACTTCACTTTGATCAAATTGTCGCAATAAAGTAATTGCCTGAGATAAGTAACAATTCAATTTTTTCATAAGCCCAACTCCATTTTATTAGAAAAATCTCCCCAAAATGATATTGTTTCATCTACAAAAAAATTTAGCACCACTCCGTCATTCACTATTTGAGATCGTTCTTTTCAACATCTTCGCGGCTTCCCATGCTTCATTATGGCAACTACGAAATTTCTTTCCAGAACCACAGAAACAAAGCGACTGTCTGGTTATTTGATCTGCTGACCTCACAACTGATTGATTTCGTGAATTCAATGAGTTGATGGTACTCTCGACAAATGCCGCTTTCTCTTGAACTTTTGATATATGGTCAGCATAGCACTCTAAAATACCTGGGTCTCCGTGACTATAATCCTTCCATGGCCATCGATTAAATTTTTCATAGTAACTCTGCGCATAAAAGAACGGTATCACTAAAAGAGTAAAAAACCTCTCTATAGTATATGGACCATTCAGTATTACTTTTTCTAAAGGTTTGGGACATAGGCAAAGGTTACCCCGATAATTAACATGTAAATCAGGTAATGCGATATTTTTTCGTTCTGCAAATGCCTTTATCCGTCCAGCTGTTTCATACACTTCTGGAATAAAAAAAGTATCCTTGTAATCCACCCTAACTTGATAATTATCATTTATATAATACTCCGACGAACGCATATCCTCTTCAGGAAAAACAACATATTTACCTAAAGGTTCACTGTAAAACATTTTTACCTCAAGGTTACCAGCGATAGAAAAACCTCCAATGGTATCCTTGATGCGTAAATTCGGAAAACGTGCGTTCAACCACTTCTTATCCTCGATAGAAAGCAACTTCATAATCTAACTAACGTAATGCCTTCCTGGTAGTTTCGCATTAACTATTATTGGACCTGAATATTTTAGACCATCATTAGTCGACTGCTCAATTAGTCCAAATCGCTTCCGTAAATCTGATTCATTCAGACTTATTGAAAATTCCTTCAAAACATGCCCTGTAACAATTTTCTCATCAATGGCGTCTCCGATTTTTTGAAAGGCATTTTGTGCTTGTTGTAGCCAAAACCTAAAACTTTTTTCAAGTTGCGGATTCTTCGCCCATTTCTCAGCGAAATCTTCTCCTTTAGGATTTACTGGGTTGGGTACTTTCGGAAAACTTTTATTCACAAATTGACCCATTTGAGACAATATTTTCTGCATCGCGTCATTTATATTAGTTTCACCGCTATATGCTTTTGCTGCAAGTGTTGTAATAATCATTGAAATGGGTTTTAAATCAGGTTCGTCCTTAAACATTTGATCCCGATGTCTCTTTAATATCTGCACGCAGCGTTGCAATGGCGTCTTCCACATAAAAGTCGGCAATTTGTCAATGTCCGCTTCTTTTAGTGCTACAACTCTTTCATTTAAATATTTTTCTGCTTGCTTCATCCGGAATTCAAACCATTTTGTATATCCCCCCGGGTTGCTAATAAACCATTCATCAGATATTTGAAAATACCGCGGATGACGATCATCTGTTATTGAAACAGCTAATTCCGATACTGTCTTGGCAACAAATTCACTCTCACCAAACACTTTCATTGATTCAAACATCGACTTCCTTCTCGGTTCTTCAGCAGGAATACAAGGAACTATATCCATATGGAAACTTAACTCATCAGCATAATTAAGACGCCAACATCGATGTTTTTCCTCTTTTGGCGCCTTGATACCTCTTTTTGCGCGATAAGCTTCAATTTCTTTACCAACTTTTGTTTTGAGAAATTGTTGAGTGTGAACACTTTTTGTAAT
Organism: Pseudomonadota bacterium; assembly: GCA_043798555.1. Classification (GTDB taxonomy): domain Bacteria; phylum Desulfobacterota; class WTBG01; order JAGOGO01; family JAGOGO01; genus JAZDOO01. The sequence continues at coordinate 32,747 of JAZDOO010000084.1, forward strand.
CCCTTTTTGTAGCTCACATACTAAATCAAGATCGTATGGTTCATTTTCGTCAATTGGATGAATAGCCGTGCCTAAACGAAATGAACCTTGAGAAAAAATATGCGGTTTATTATCTTTGCACTGTGACTCATCACGACCAAACCAATCACCGATATCGTCGTATCGTGATTTTGCTTTTTCATACGCAGAATCCGGTAATTCTAAAGACTCAATTATGGATTCTATAACTAAAGTTTTCTGTTGTTCATTCATTTTTAGCCTCCTGATATCTCTAATGCGTTAATGAACTTTTTTTGTTTGTTATTCTGATCATAAATAAACCACGGCATATCTGCCTTGGGCATTCGTATTCGTCCAAGTTCAACAGCACATGCGACAGGCATTGCAGGAAAAATGGATAATGGTGTTGTTTTTCCATGAGCTTTACCAATATCAACCATCAGTTTCCGCATGGTTTCACGGTAAATCGATAGCTGTGCCTTACTCTTCAGAAAATCATTGTGAGGTTTTTCAATCGTCAGTTCCCATATGGAAAGTTCTTTACCTAATACTGCCGTAATTCGTTCGTGGGCAATGGAATCGCTTAAGGAAACAACTAAAACTGGTGGGTGGTTAAAGGAACTCGGTTTTTTTATTTGATATTCAAACTTATCAGGCCCGTCCAGCCAATGCCAAGTTGGGTACGGTTCACGATGAAGCTGATAAACCTGAGCGGGAATTTTATCAGTCATAAGGGACCCTAATAATGCCATTAATGGGATGGGAGCAAATGCAAAGATTGAAAAATGACACGGGTTACTCTCTTCAATCAAAGGTAGGACTTTACGATTAAAGACATCCTTAAGATTCTTCTCTTCTGTTCTCCAATAATCATCCCGGTCGTCCTTACCGTCCCAACTCATAGATAAATATATCGGCCGTTCTTCTGCTGGATACCATTCCGGAAAAAGAGACTCCTTTGCATGTTCAGGCTGGAGCTTTGACTTTTCGTCACCAATATTTGCTCCGTATAGCAGGACGTGAGATTTTTTGCTTGGATTGACACCACCAACAATAGCAATACGCCTTTCATGTTCGTCTTTCCATTGACTAAGTAATTTTGCAGAATAATGTTCGCCTTCTTTGTCCAAGTCGATGATTTTATGACAATCATGGCAGAGTAACATTAAATTTGGCAACTCATTGAGTTGCTTCCTTGCAGACGGAAAAATCCCCCATCCCCGTGGCCCTTTTTCAGAGAAAGACCAAATATGGGCAATTTCCGAAATGTTACCCTGCTCCTGAGTCACAGGAGATTTATAAAGGGGACGGTTGCAATTGTTGAATTCACACCGACCTGCTGCACGAGCCCATAATTCCCGTTCGACCTCTTTTCTAATATATCGAGTTACCTCTTTTGTCATTATTCACCTTTGATTAATTTTTCAAACTTTTTGTCCATTTACTTAATAAAGCCGACGAAAAACGATTTTTTGCTTGCTTTGAGTAAATTTTTTTGAAAAAATTTTAAAGTCGTGGGCATATAAGGTTAGAGGGTTCGATTAGGAGGACTTTTGAATTGATTAACGACTATTCGAATAAATACGATCCTTCAGTCCATTCAGAGTTGGACCATGCAAACTGGAATGACATCCTTCCTCGTGTACTGAAATATGCTGAAGCAAGGGCGAGGAAGTATGATTTCGTGGTGGGTAATCAGGTTCAGGTAGAGGCCAAGGAGCTTGTTAACGAGGCTTGCGCTCGGGCTTACGGGGTGGGTAAAGACGGGGGCCTATCGAAATTGGAACAAAGGCAAGTACCCAGATTTGGCGGATTTCTTAATCAGCATAATCAACAGCATGACGAGCCATGAGGCTGATCATTTAGTGAAATTCAAACAAGAGGATTTGTTTCACGAGAATGGTTCACCCAAGGATTTTCAAATTCCTCCTGATCTGAAGGCAACCGCGACTGTGTTCAATCCAAAATCTCCCGAAGAAATTGTTGTTGAGTCTGAGAGGCTTGACCTTCTGGTAAATGAATTGAGAATTATTCAAGACGAGGATGAGGAATTAGGATTGGTGATTTTATGTCTTGAGCAAGGCATAAGTCGTCCGAGACATATAGCAGAGGAAACAGGATTAGCGAAAGACAAGGTCAACAATGCACTGAAAGGTTTGCGCAAGAGGTTGAAAAAATTTTACCTAACCTCAAGACCATAATCTTATAGGGGGGTAACAATGAAAGAAGATGAAAGAAAAAAGAAATTTATTTTATTAGATGCTCTTACCGATGCGCTGGGTAGGAGTGAAGGACAGTCATTAGAAGAGGTAAAAGAAGACCTCCAAAATGAAGGAATTGATGTTGACGCGAGCGTTAGAAGTCTAATGGAGTCAGTTAAGGTGATCTCGATGACGGCAAGAAGAAGTCAGATGGATCTTGCACGAGAGAAACGAATTGCTGCAGAATCGAAACAGCAAAGCTTTATTGGTAAGTATGCAAGATGGACGAGAGATCAAATTCTGGCGAGGATTGTAGATATTACGGCCGAACCAGGATTGAAAGCGCTTGTTTCCCATCGAGACTTAGAATCTAAAAGCACTGAAGACCTAATATCGCTTCTAGAGGATATGGAGCTGGCCAAAGAGAATGGCGAGGGCGGAAATGGCAATAATGAAGGATGATTTAGACCTAAAACTTAGAATTGCGGAAAATGAGGCTGCCAAGATTATCGAGAAGTACGGGATTTCCATGGCGGAGCACATTCGTTTGAAGGATATAGCTTATGATCTTAGGGTGGTTGTTTTGGAAGGTGCTTTGGGAGGAGCGGCAGCGAGTTTAGTGAGGGTTGGGAAAAACGCCACTATACGGATTTCCACCAGTGGCTCATATGAGCGGAAAAGGTTCAGCATAGCACATGAGCTGGGCCATTTTGTTCTAAATCACGGAGATTCGGTGCAAAGATTTTGCAGTGAGGAGGACATGCATAGAGGTTGTCAAGTTTTTAGTTGAAATTTTTTAATGGCTCCCATTGCATTAATTCATCGGACATTCCTTAAGCAGCACTTTTTAGTTTCTTCTCATCAGCCTGTTCTGCTTCAATCATTGCTATAACATCGGGTATTGA
>JAZDOO010000109.1:0-5454 GCA_043798555.1 Pseudomonadota bacterium
CCCGAGCCCTTTTGATTGCTTCAATGGTTGATTTCCCGGTGGTGATCACGTCATCCACGATAATGACCCGGTCCCCACCTTTTACGTCACCCTCAATCCACTTTTTTAAGCCATGACCCTTTGCTTCTTTTCTGATCCAAAACGACTTTATTTCCTTGCCCCTCAAATAGCTTGCATAGGACACGGCATCGGCAATGGGAATTGCTCCGGCCTCTGGTCCGCCGATGGCATCAACCTGGAGATCAGCAATTTTATCATAAATGATGTGGGAGATAAGGTACTTGGCCTTAGCAAGGCTCGTAACTACCCGGCAGTCAATGTAAAATTTGCTTTGCTTTCCAGATGCAAGGGTGAAGGCCCTTTCCTCGCTGTACTTAAACCCTTTTTCATAGATTAATTCCAATAATTCTTTCTCCATGAGCCCCTCGTTCTCAGTTTATCTCCCAAAGTTTTCTTGAGTCCTCATACCAATTCAATAAAAAAGGGCCTTATGGAGCGCCCTTTTTAGGAGTCAATGCACTATAAGGTCCGTGTGTTTTTATTTTTTCCTGATTACTATCTCCACCCTTCTATTTTTCTGCCGGCCTTCTGGATTATCCGTTCCGTCTGGGTTGGTATTAGGAGCTACCGGTTTTGCTTCCCCATAGCCGATTGCTTCCATTAATTCCGGCTGTACTTCGGTATGTTCAGAAAGCCATTTTTTTACTGCTCCGGCTCTTTTTTCAGAAAGCTCCCGATTATATTCTTCTGAGCCTTTAGCATCAGTATGGCCACCAATAACCACCTTGGGGCTTTTATACGCCGAAATAATATCTCCGATTTTTCTTAACGTCTCCTCGGCATCGGGACGGATGCTCCATTGGTCAAAATCAAAAAGAATATCCCCAGGGAGGTCAATCGTAATCTCAGTTTCGGTCTCCTTCGCACCCAAATCTTTAAGGGTTGCCTGGAGTGCTGTGCTTTTTGCCTCGATTCCTTTCGTTATGCCGACAATAGTCACCATACGGTAATTAATTTTTTTGGTTCCCCGATCCGGACCGAGAGCTTTTAAAGCAGCAATGGCCTTTTCATGAGCTTCAGGAGGAATGGGTATTTCTTCCTCCGCTTGAGCCTTTGCCTGAGAGATACAAAGCATGAGGCAAGCAAAGATTGCTATTGCCCATAAGGTGAGGATAAGTCTTAAGCGTTTCATTGGTGGAGCGCTACTTAGTTAATGTAATATCTTCAAAAGGAAAAATTCCCGGAACAGCAATAGAAATGGTTTCCGGATTGTCAGTTGGTTGCGGAAATTTTATCCACATACCCTTTGACTCTCCTGCATTCATATCAAACCAAAACCTTCCTCCATCACCCTGGTCGTACATTGGGCCGGCGATGAAAAGGCCATCAGAATCTTTAAGGGGAAAGTACTTTTTCTGATTGGCGGCGTCCATGAGGTAACAGGCATTGTAATTAATCTTCACCGAGTGTTTCTTGGTACCACTATTTCTCAGGATAAATTTAACGGTAATGATATTGTCTTTAACCTCCATACTTTTTAAGCCAGCCGAAATGCCATCCCACGAATCACTTTCCTGGGTTTGAATTACTTCTCCCGAAAAAGCGACACCGCTTGCAACCAAAAGAGCCAGCATCAAGATAAAGTATTTTTCTTTAAAGCAATGACCCATACTCCCCACCTCCTTCTTGGTTTTGGTTTATGTTATTTCCAGTGTCCTGGTATCCACCTTCCCCCCGGGCCGTAATGGCCAGGAACCCACACCGCACCAGGTTTCGGAGGGACTATGGTTTCCCAATGGCCTTCGATCCAGGTTCCATCTGTACCATAATGACCAGGCGCCCAGGTTTTCCCTGGAGTGGGTGTGCCTTTATACTCCCAATGCCCGGGGATAAAGGTGCCGTCCGGGACCTTATGAGGGGCTACCCAAACAAAATTTGGCCCTGGCTTGGGCGGTATGGCATGGCTGCTGAAGGGAAAGATAAAGAGGACTAAAAGAAGACAAGCGATTACTACTATACCCCTAAATAATTTCTCCATGGCACCTCCGGTTCGGTAGAATAAAAATCTTTATGGTCAGGGGGAAGAAGTTTTTTAATGGATACTTTACCTTAACCATTTAATTTTGCAAATAAAAAATTGATCCTTGGTGACCGGCATTGAGATTTTCTCGTTCCTCGTGGTTTAACTCTGCGTCCACGGAGTCAAGACTTTTTTCGCGTATGGGTGAATTGTTATAGTTGATTTCCTTATCGAGTGATATATCGTATTATAAAAGTGATTTCGATGTAGGAGATACAAGATGAAAAAAAATATCTTTCAGAAGAAAATTACTGGTTCAGTAAAGCGGATATTTCTCCTGGGAATATTTGTATATTTCATTACCTCCCCATTTCAACCTGATGCAATAGGTGAAACCGATAATGTGAGTATTCGAGGACAATCACAATAGAAGCAAGGGGAGATGAAGAAGTCCAATTTTTATCATTAACCACAGACATAGGTACCACCCTGCAAGCTGGTGATCAAATAACGTTTATCGCAAGTTGTAAAGGGGCTGGACCTATTTACTACCAATTCTTTTACCGGGCTGGCTATGGAACCGCAGCTTATGATGGAAATCCTTGGGTAAGCATGCAGGAGTTCTCTACCAGTAATACCTGTACGTACTCATTCCCTAATGCGGATAATTATGTGGTGGTTGTTTGGGCCTGTAATGACCCTAATAACATTCCCGATGATGTCCCTTTAATGGGAATAAATCTGAAAGTGAAGAGTCAATAGATTGTAGACCCTACACTATAGCAGTACACTAAACAGTACATCAGACAATAAGCCTTCTAATCGAATATCAGAGTGTGGCTAACACAAGTAATAGAAAGAACCTTTGAAAACCCTTTTACCCGAAGGCTATTAGCAACAAATGCCAAGTTTTATTGAAATTGGCTTGAAAACAGTTTGATTTTATTTTAGTTTGGTTATATAAAATTCATATTTTACGATGACAGTTAATCTAAGCTATTGAGTAGCCAATGAGGAAAGCTTTTTTGAAATCTAACAGTATGTGGCAAGAGGGCATTGGTAATATTCCACCACTGACAGCGTGGCAAGCTGAATCCTTACGAATGACAGCTTTTTATAACCCCCAAAATAAGGTTAATGCCTCTTCCTGGTGGAATGAAATAGTGGGGGGTGAACCGGAGACAAGGATTTTCAGACCCAAAGAGGGCATTCAAAGAGAAGAAGGGCTCTTCGGGCAAGGTAAAGTGATTTTGGCAGTCGAACCGGTTCGAATCGACTGGTCATACACTATAGTTTTTGACCAAGAAAGCCAGGCTGGAGGTATTCCAACACTGGGCTCACTCCCTGATTCCTTGGATAGATTTATTCCACTAATAAAGCAGTGGTTTGAACTTGAAACATGCCCTCCCGTACAAAGGTTAGCCTTTGGGGCCATTTTGCTTCAACCGGTTGAGAACTTACAAGTAGGTTACCGACAACTATCTCTTTATCTTCAACGGTATGTTCAATTAGATCCAGAAGGGTCCTCTGACTTCTTATACTCTATTAATCGTTCCAGAGACTCGGCCTGCGGGGTGGAAGGTCTCAGGATAAATCGTCTTTCTAAATGGTCTGTTGCCAGTTTAAAGTCATTTGGTCTCTCTATTCCTCCGACGTCTCTCATGTATTTTCCCGGTCCCGAGCAGTTTGCTTGTCGGCTCGAATTAGATATTAATACTGTTCCTGACTTTTCTGGTGAGTTTTCTCAGGAGGAATTACCGAAAATCTTTCAAGAATTAGTTGATTTTGGAAAAGAAATTGCTGAAAAAGGGGATTTTTAATGATAACAATGTTTAAAACTGATGTAACATCAAAAACTGTGCCTCCCTTTTTCACCCCTTTCGAGGAACTATTAAAAGATAATAATGAAGAAATTCTTGTTAATAATCCTCTACGGTCTGCTTGCTTACAAAGAGGAAATGAGTGCGTTTATGCAACCGTGGCTGCTAATGGAACGGAACCTCCCCTGATAGAGGGTTGGCAGTCTATGGTATTTGAGAATTTGGGAGCCTATACAGGAAAATGGAAACGACAACAAAACTTAGGACGTTTGTTAAGGACTCTTTACTCATTAGAGAATTATTTCTATATAGAGGGTTCAACTGTCCGGCGGGAGTGGTTTGAATCTTCTCTCGAAATCTCCAACAAGATCCTTGACTTGGGAAAACACTATATTTTTCGAGACCCTCAAGAAGTAGAAAGTTTTCTTGCCGAGAACCCTTCGTTATTCCCCTTATTAGCGGCAGCTTATCCCGAGATAAGGAAATATTTTCCGAGAGAGAAATTCTTTTTAGAGGTGGTTTCTGATCCTGAGGGCAGAGATAGAAAGGAGCTGGTACTTTATATACGCACAAATCTTCCGGCAGAAGATGCCTTATACAAATTAGGGCAATTTGATGATGACTGGTGGTTAGACGCTTCTACTGAAGCAAGGGGAAAACTATGCATTCACGTGGAGTTTGAATGAGCTTTGATTGGAGCGAGTACTTAAATCTTGCGAATGAATTGGGTGGTAAACCTGGAGATCCGGTAAATCGTGAAGCAAGATTGCGATCTGCAGTTAGTAGGGCATATTATGCTGCCCACTGCATTGTACGAAATTACCTTCGCGATTTAAAGGGGGATGCTAATATACCAAAGGATGGACGGGCTCATAGTTATGTCATTGACCAGTTCAGATTTGAGAAAGAAAATTCACGTAAGAGAATTGGGTTGAATTTAGGGCGGTTGCTGGTAGACAGAAATAAGGCTGATTATCGCGATACTGTATCTGGAATAGAACCTATGACCCAAGCGGATTTAAGTCTTGCTCAACAAATTATTAGGTGGATAAGTTCTTTAAAGTAATGGCAAAAGTAATGGCAAAAGGTTTTGACTGGTTTCGGTTTAATGCTTTCTTCCAAAACCGTCAATAGCCACAATTATACTAACCCGGCTTTGACCGGGTATTTTTATTTCTTCCTCTCCCTGCTTTCTTTCTCTCCTTCCTCAGGAAAAATCGTCATCAGATCGTTTGGGGTACAACCGAAATATAGACAGAGCTTCTCGATAATCTCGGTTGAGGTGTGATAATCCCCTTTCGAGTTAGCTATCTTTGATAAGGTTACCCTCGAAACCCCTGTCTTTTCTGCTACCTCAAGAATAGAAATAACCCGCTTCTCCCTGAATTCCTTATCTGCCAGCAATCGTTTAAAGTGAAATTGGATCATAGCGTTATGATTACATTCACGAACCTGGTTTGTCAAGGGATAAGAATACTTCACTATTGCTAACTATTTTTATCACTTTTCACTTGACAACCTGGTTTTGTTAATGTAACTAAATATTATCTAATGTAAATTGAAATTAGCATTAGCAAATAACTATGAAAACCCCGCGCAGCAAAAGAGAACATC
>JAZDOO010000133.1:0-9135 GCA_043798555.1 Pseudomonadota bacterium
CTTCGCTACTTCCCATCATTCCACCATTCCATTATTCCAAAATTCCAATTGTGAGCGGAGAGAACTAAGTTCCAGTTGGTTGGACATTCCTTTGCATTACCAGTGAACTATATACCTGGTTTTCTGGTCTTTCTGATAAAGGTTGGACATAAGATATTTATTTTGAGATATGTTATTGAAAAAGTAACGGCTCGCAATTGAGTATTAATAGTGATGGTCTCGTATAAAGTCTGATTCGGCCCATCGTCGTCATTCCCGTGAAAACGGGAATCCATAACCCCTTAATCATATTGGATTCCTGCTTGCGCAGGAATGACAAGCAAACGATTCCTTCATAAAATTCAAAGGTCTCGGCGCGAAGTTTTGAGACGTATTATTTATGCCGATTTATACCTATAAGGCTACTGAACTATCTGGGAAGGTGGTAGAGGGCGCATTAGAAGCCGCTGAAGAGAAAAGCGTCGTGGAAAAACTCCATGACTTGGGTCTGATCCCAATTCGGATTCAACTTCCGAAAGAAACCCCGTCTTCTTCAGTAGATATTTCCCTCAACGCTTTATTAGACCGCGTTACTTCACGAGATATTCTCATTTTTACCCAAGAATTGAGCACGCTCGTAGAAGCAGGCCTTCCCTTAGATCGAAGTCTAAAAATCTTAGTTGAGTTGTCGGAAAAGAAAAAACTAAAAGAGGTAATACAGAATATTCTGAAAGGAATTGAAGGCGGAAACTCTTTAGCAGACGCCCTGGCAAAACATCCCAAACTATTTTCCCGACTCTACGTAAATATGATCCGCGCCGGGGAGGCTGGAGGAGTTGTTGACCTCATTTTAAAAAGACTCACCGAATATCTGCAAAATGCCCGGGAAACTCGTGATTTTATTATATCCGCCTTGATATACCCGATTGTTCTCACCCTGGTGGGAGCGTTATTAATGGTGCTCATGCTGGTCTGGATCATTCCAAGGTTTGCCGTTATTTTTGAAGATCTGGGTCAGGCCTTGCCCCTTCCTACCCAGATACTCTTAACGATGAGCCACGTAATCGTCTCCTATTGGTGGTTGCTCTTGGCTCTCGCTGGCTTAGGGATTTTCGGATGGATGAAAATAATACATACTGAGGAAGGAAAGGTTAAATGGGACAAGATAAAATTTCGCATCGGGCCGGTTCGTAAATTCATTCAAAAAACCGAGACCGTACGGTTTGCGCGAACGCTGGGCACGTTAATCCGAAGCGGAGTTCCGATTTTGGAAGCATTAAATATTGTAAAAGAAACAGCGGGGAATACGGTTTTTGCTCACGCTATTGTGGACGTTAGAAACAGGATGAAAGAAGGAGATAGTATTGCCAGACCACTCCAAGAACGTGGCGTATTCCCAGCTCTTTCAATCCATATGATTACCGTAGGAGAGGAAACCGGCCGGTTAGATGAAATGCTTATGAAGGTTGCTGAAACCTATGAGAACGAAGTTAAAAATACTATTAAAAGAATGCTATCGCTATTAGAGCCACTCCTGATTCTGGTTATGGCAGCAGTAGTGGGCTTTATTGTTTTTTCGATGTTCTTAGCTATCTTCAGTGTTACTGAAATGCCCATTTAGGAAAATGGGCAATGATCAATGAAAAATGATCAATGATAAGTTGATAAGTATACTACAAAGGAGGAAAGAAGAATGGGGGAAAAGTGGCTTTATAAAAGAAAAGTTCAAAAAGGATTCACCCTGATTGAGCTTCTCATGGTGATGGCAATTATTGGGCTTTTGGCAGCAATCGTCGCCCCAAAGTTCATGGGCAAGGTCGGTAAAGCAAAACAACAGGCTACTCAGGCTCAAATCGAGCTTTTTGGGGCCGCCCTGGATGCCTTTCATCTTGATGTAGGAAGGTACCCCGCCACTGAAGAGGGACTGGGAGCTCTTAGGGTCCAACCTGAAGGGGGAGCAAACTGGGATGGCCCTTACCTCAAGAAAAATATCCCCTTTGACCCTTGGAATAATCCCTATGTGTATATATGCCCTGGTGATCACGGTGACTATGATATTATCTCTTATGGGGCTGATGGAAAAGAAGGGGGAGAAAACGAAAATAAAGATATCCTTAGCTGGACAGGTCTCTCCGGTGGGGGCGAAGAGGGCTAATCAAGCGCCTGCTTCGGGCTTTTCCCTTTTAGAACTGCTTCTGGTTATTGCCCTGATGGGTCTTCTGGCTGCTTTCGCTACTCCCGCTCTATTTAAAAGCCTTACTCATTTGCATTTGAGGACTGCCGCCCAAAAAACTGTGGCCATAATGCGATACGCACATAACCAGGCGGTCACTAAGAGTAAACCCTTTTGGATGGTCTTTGATAAAGAAGAGAACCTGATTGCGTTGTTGGATCAGCCTTTTGCGGCCAAAAAATCCCAGGACCCTGAGAAGGAGTCGCCTGGACAACTCCCTAATCCTATGAGTGTCTATTCTTACCCTGAAGATGTCATAATTGAAAAACTGATGGTAGAGGGAGAAGAAATTTCTGGTTCACAAGGGGTCTTTATCTTTTATCCTAATGGCAGTTGCAATGGAGGAGAAATATTTTTACAGGCCAATAACTCCCCCCGATTTTATGAAATTACACTCCATCCTATCACTGGGATTGCAAAAATCGCAATCAATGAATAGAAAAGTGTTTAAAAAAGGATTTACGCTAATAGAAGTGATGGTGGCCTTAGCGATTCTCGGTATCGCCATCACGGTTATTGTTGAATTATTTTCCGGTAATCTCCGTTTAGCCCGAAAGTCAGAAGACTTTTCCCGGGCAGTATTCTACGGTCGTCAATTGCTCGAAGAGCTTTGTCTCAAGCAAAAATTTCCTAAAAATGTAGAGGAGGGAACGTTTGAGGGTAACTTTCGCTGGAAATATGAAATCGAACCAGTGACGCTGGTAGATGAAGAACAAGAGGAGAAATTCCCCTTGGAAGTCTTCAAAATAAAGGTATCAGTGTATTGGCCTGCCAAGGATAAAGAGAAGACCCTAACGTTTGAAACATTAAAAACATTGGTTAAAAACGAGGAATTTCCATGGAACACAAAAATGGCTTTAAAACAGAAAAGAAAATGAAACCAGCGCCCTCTCGCCCCTCTTTACTAAAGGGGGTCTGGGACTCTTTTCAAAGAAAAACCCGGAAACTCCTCCGGACGCCCCCTGGGTTCACCTTACTGGAGTTCCTCCTTACCATAGCTATCCTTTCTTTCATTGTCGGAATCGTGGGAGAAACGTTTCGTTTCTCCCTTCGCTGCTGGGAAAGGGGGGGGAAGAAAATTGAAGAGTTTCGTGAGGTTAGAATAGTATTGGATAGGATTGCTCAGCAGCTAAAGTCCATTTACCCTTACTGGATTAGAAATGGAGAAGAATGGACGATAGCCTTTGAGGGGGATTCTACGTCCCTCAAATTTGTATCCCCTATATCCTTAAAATCTCCAATGATAACAGGGTTACAGTGGGTACAATACGTTATCGAGGAAGACAAGCATTCTGATGGCGGGAAAAGTTTGGTCATCAGAGAATCACGGGTGATTAATGAAGATTCCATCCAAGAATCTTCGGAAATAATCAATGAAGGAGGTTCTGACATTCTATTATCGGGTTTGGAAGATGTCACCTTTGACTTTTATGACTTTCCTCCTGATGCCGAAGAAGGTACCTGGCAGGAAACCTGGTATGGTGGAGGATCTGAAGACCCCAAACTCCCTCAGGCAATCAGAATTACGCTCAAACAAAAACCCAAAAACCCTGAACAGGTCGAACCAATAACTACTGCAATGACAATTCCCTTAATTGCTACTCCTGACAGAGAAATCATTGCCTTAAATAGAAAACCCCTATCCTTGACTACCTCACACACCCCATTCGGGCCTCCGCTTCCACCAGGATTACCCTCTCCGCTTTCCCCTCAAGGGGGGTCGGTTCCAGGTCCTTTCGGTGGAAATTCCCAGGGCACCCAAGGCGTCAGACAGAATCCCAATACCTCCACTACTCCATTTGGTCCTCTTCCGCATCCACCCGGAGGTCGAGGGGGAGATGGGAGACAATCTACACCTTTTAGTCAATAATACGTTGAATATGTAAAGAAAGACCGGTAGAGGTATACTACTCAATGCAAAAGTTAAAATTATCAATGATCAATTGCAAGATGACAACTGCTCATTTTAAAATGAACAGCAAAGGAGTAGCCCTGATCCTGGTTTTATTGGTACTTCTTCTCCTCATGGTAGTTGTGCTTGAATTTTCATTCGCCATGAGGGTTGAGGTAAAAGCTGCCCGAAATTTTAACGATGAAATCAACTGCTACTTCTATGCCCAAACCGGATTTCAACGGGCAGTTGCTGAGCTGATCAAGCATTTGACCTTCCGGACCGCCGAAGGGGAAGAGGAAACACTCTGGCGGGATGATCAAAGAAGGATTCAGATGCCGATGACTCAGGGGAAGGTAGAGGTTATTATAAGTAATGAGAGGGGGAAATACGATCTCAATACCATTCCTGATGACCTCTTAAGAAACCTTATCTCCACCTTAGGTGTAGGAGGAGAATTGAAAAGAGATATTATTACTGATTCGATTCTGGACTGGAGAGATGACGATAATTTTCATCGAATAAACGGAGCTGAGGATGACTATTACGAATCCCTACCAAACCCTTATTCTTGTAAAGATAGGGCTTTTGAAACTGTGGAGGAGCTTTTGCTGGTACGCGGGGTAACCCCCCAGATTTTTTACGGAAGTTATATGACGGGGGATGATGAGGAGGATGCACTCCCCTTGCAAAAAGGGCTGGTAGACATAGTAACTGTTTATTCCCGTTCCACCCGGGTAGATGTAAACTCAGCGCCTAAGGAAGTGTTGCTGAGTATCCCCGGGCTAAGCGAAGATGTAGTCGAAAAAATAATCGAAGCCCGATCGGAGGAACCCATTAAAAATTTAAATGACATTAGGGTTGCGGTAGGCGATGCAGCCTACATGCAGGCATTTAAATACCTTTCCTTCTCTCCTTCGTGGATTTATTCAATCATCGCCACTGGAACTATTCCCGAAAGTGGAGTAAAAAGGCGGATTAAGGGGGTAGTGAGAATGAACCTGAGGGCTGAAGACAAGTTTCAGATTGTTTACTGGGCTGATAATTATCCTATCCCTGAAAATATCGTTCCCGTGAGTCGTAACCTTTGGGAAAAGGGTGACGAGGAAAAATTATCATGATGGTTTCTCTTGAATCAAGCTTAGGAATTCAATTCGGTGAAGACCACCTCCTTCTGGTATATCTGAAAAAATTTTTGAAAGAGGTGGTGATTGACTGCCATGAACTGATTCCCCTCCCCCCGGATATACCCGGCGAAGAAGTGGAAACGTTTTGGGTACGGGAACTATCCCGGTTTATCAAGCAAAATAATATTGGCAAGGAAAATGTATGGGTGAGTCTTCCTCAGAAAGAGTTTGTGCTTCGCTTTATAACGCTTCCCGCTTCAGCCGAAGAAAATCTTCGGGAAGTAGTGCGTTATGAAATGGAAAAATATTTCCCCTTTTCAGCGGAGGATATTAATTTTGATTTTGTAGTCTTAGAACGGGATGACAATACAAAAAATATGCGGCTTCTTTTGGTGGTAATAAAAAAGAAAGTCCTGGAGACTTATTTATCAATACTCCATGGTGCCGGAATAACCCCTTCAGGAATCGAAATGCCTTCAAGTGCTCTTTTGAACTTTTTTATTTCGGGCAATCCTGAGAGCGATACCACACCCACCGTCTTGGCAACTATTAATAAAAACGGCTGTGAACTAACCTGGATCAGCAAAAAAACATTACGGTATTCTCGCGCAATTGAGTTTGCTAACCAGGAAAACCTGGACCGGATTCAGCAAATCACAGCGGAAATCCAGAATGGATTTCGCGTTACGTTTCCTTCCCAAATGTGGAGTGCTGGAGTGGATACGGAGAACTATCCCGTTATTTATCTCACCGGCAAAGGATTAGAGAATGATTTAATCAACGGATTATTTAAAACCGAGGAAATGCATTTTGCCATCCTCCCGGTTGAAACTATTTCTTCCCGCCTGCATCTTGCAAATTCATGTTCCCAAGAACTCACTGGTGGAATTGGAGTCGCACTCAAAGGGATACAATCCGTTCCCTGGGATATCAACCTCCTCCCTCAGCCTCTCAGAAAGAAAACCAGGAAGGCAGGGATATACCTTTCGCTTTTCCTGGTAGTTTTGGTTTTAGTGTTAACCATCACCTGGGGAGTGAGCACAGTAGTAAAAGAAAGACTGGAGCTCCGCAAGGTGGAAAGAGAAATTGCTGGCCTGGAGGATGAGGTTATTGCAATTCAAAAGCTTCAAAAGCAAGCAGAAACGATCTGCCGGAAGGTGGAGGGCCTGGGAAACATTCAGAAATCGGAGTTTAGCAAGCTTGAAACATTAAAAGAACTTTCTACTATCCTGCCGCCTTCGGTCTGGTTAACGAATTTTCGGTATTATAAGAAAGAATTGGATTTGGCAGGATACGCTGCCTCGGCTTCAGACCTCATCGCCATCCTGGGTGGGTCCCCGCTTTTCTATGCCAGTGAGTTTACCGCTCCCATAACCAGGGATCGAGGGGGGAACGAAAATTTTAAAATCAAAACCAAAATCGAAAGCAAATAAATTTTCTTGACGATGAATATAAAAAAGTTTAATGCTATCAAAATGTTAAAATTTAAATCCCAGCGGGAAAGGTTTTTTGTGCTCGCTGCCCTGGTTACGGCAATTATAGTTTTTACCACTAAATTTGTCATTGACCCTTTTCTGACTACTCAGGCACAAATACGGGAAGAAATCCCGGTTAAAATAAAACAGTTAGAGAAATATCGCCAGTTTGCTGCGGGAAAATCTCAGGTCCAGGATAACCTCAAGAATGTCACCGCCTTAGCCTCGGAAAGCATGTATAAACTGCTTTCTGGTGATACACCACCCCTTGCAGCAGCAAATTTACAGGATATTTTGAAAACACTCGCCGCCAAAAATCAAATCGCCATCAAGAGTGAAAAGGTTCTTAACCCAATTCCTGCTGGTTTTTTTGAGCAAATTCCAGTTCAAGTAGAATTTATGGGCTCTATCACCAACCTTACGAATTTTCTTTATGACATCGAAACCTATGAAAAGCTCCTGATTCTCACTGATCTTGATATTAGAGTGATTAACCGCCGTAACCCCCAGGACGTTGCCGTGGCCATTGTAGTTGTTGGTCTCATGAAAGGGAGTAAGGACAACATTAATAACCTCTAATCTTTAAAGGTAGTTAACCCAATGCAAACAAAAACATTTTTCTTTGGCTTAGTTTTTATATTTTTACTGTCCAATACCGCCCATACCGAAGAAAAAAAACCACTTTCAACCCCATTTGGGCCGGTGGGAGGCAATCAATCAAAAATTGAAGAAAAATCCTTAAGGGAATCGGTCCCGGATAACCAGGAATCTTATTCAATTCATCCTGCAACGCCTGCATATACTCCTACTGCTACTGCCACTGTGCCGGCAGCGGTTGACAAATCTTCTTCTACCAGCCCTTCACCGGAGGAATCAATAGTTTCCCCGGAAGAACAGCCCCAGCCTTCTGACCAGGAAGGATCAGTCCCCAAAAAAGAAGCTCTGAAACTATCCCAAACTTCAGATGAAATTGTCTTTAATTTCGACAACGCTGACATCAATGAAGTTATAAATACCATCAGTGAGATTCTGGGTATTAACTATGTTTCTGACCCCAGGGTAGCCGGAGTGGTCAATATCCACACCCACGGAAAACTTTCCAAAAAGGACCTTTTCGCAGTGCTTGAGACGCTTCTTAAAATAAATAACTTCACGATTATTAAAAAAGGCGAACTTTATCACATTGTTCCCCTCGCTAATGCAAACCAGGAATATATCTCCCCGCAACTGAGTATGGATAAGGAGAACCTCCCCCTGTCAGATACCTTAATCATGCAGATTCTTCCCCTCAAGTACGTTGCTGCCGAAGAAATGGCAAACATCCTAAAACCCTTATTGCTTCAAGGAGGGCAAACAATCGCAAAAGATAATTTACTCATCTTGTTGGACTTCAGTAGCAACCTGAAAAAAATACTGCCATTAATTGACCTCTTTGATGTAGATATTTTCGAACGATTGCACATGCAGCTCTATGAAGTGAAAAATGCCGATGTGGAAGAACTTGTCCTGGATATTGGATCAATTTTTCAAGCCTTTAAAATCCCTATTGATAATCCTCGAGCCGGGGGAGTTACGGTGGTACCTATATTACGTCTCAATATGCTTCTGGCAGTTAGTGCTAATGATCAGCATTTAGAAAAAGCCATGGAATGGGCAAAAAAACTGGACTCTGAGGTGAGTGAAACCGAACTTAAAATTTTTGTCTATTTTGTCCAGAACGGAAAAGCCATAGACATATCCAACGTGTTAAATCAGGTATTCCTCGGGACGATGCCATTGCAAACAACGCAGTTTCAAAGCCAACTGCGAGAAACGAGGGCCACCACCACGCAAATGCAAACCCAGGCTCAACAACAGCAGCAAAGACAACTCCAGCAAAGACAAAAACAAACCCAGCCCGGGCAAACCCAGGCTCAACGACAGCAAGCATTAAGCCAGGCGAGGAGATCCGGACAGTCCGGGCAATCTGGACAGCTCACCAAGAGTGTACTCACGGGAGAGGCCCAGATTGTGGTAGATGAATCCACTAATGCGCTCATCATTCAGGCTACTGAGAGGGACTACCGGACCATAGAAAAGACCCTTAAAAAATTGGATGTCTATCCAAAACAGGTGCTGATTGAGGTTCTTATTGCCGAAATCAGGCTGGACGATGAATTAAAGCTGGGAGTGGAGTGGGAATATATGAATGAAATGAGCAGCGCTAATTACACAGTAACTGCATCTGGAGTCAAAACCCTTGCTGAAGAGATCACATCGGGCCTACAATACATGATTGATAAAACCGGCCGGTTTAAATCCACGCTCCAGGCTTTTGCCGCTAAGGATAGAATCAATATTCTATCTTCCCCCCACATTATCGCTTCTGATAACAAGGAAGCCATCATTAACATCACCGAGGAGATTCCCATTGTTTCTGGCAGTGTTACC
>JAZDOO010000159.1:0-2255 GCA_043798555.1 Pseudomonadota bacterium
CTTTCCTTTCTTCGCTTTCGTGTTTGGCAGTGTAGTGGGAAGTTTCCTTAATGTCTGCATCTATCGCCTCCCCCGAGGCGAGTCAATAGCATTTCCTTCCTCTCATTGCCCAAAATGCAACCAACCGATCCACTGGTACGACAACATCCCGATGGTAAGCTACGTGGTGCTTCGGGGTAAATGTCGCTTTTGCAGGAGCCGAATCTCCCCTCAATATCTTATCGTAGAGGCATTGTCAGCAACTTTCTCTCTCCTGCTCTTTTTGCGATACCCTGTAGGAGAATATTTTATCTATTTTGCTTTTTTTTCCAGTCTTCTGGTGGTGACGTTTATTGACTTGCATCACCAAATAATTCCCGACATAATTTCTCTCCCTGGTATCGGGGTAGGATTTCTTGCTTCTTTGGTATTGTCCAGGATTACGTATCTCGACTCGCTTTTCGGAATAGTGCTTGGGGGTGGGATTCTTTACGGGGTAGCAATGGGATACTACCTTATTATGAAAACCGAAGGAATGGGAGGCGGAGATATAAAGCTTCTGGCCATGATTGGTGCTTTTCTGGGAAGTAAGGCAGTGCTGGTTACCATTTTTTTAAGCGCCTTTTTGGGTTCATTAGTTGGGATAACGATGATGGTGTTTAAAAAGAAGGGCAGAAAGTACGCTATCCCTTATGGTCCGTTTATCGCTATCGGGGCCATTATCTGTCTCTTTTGGGGTGAGGGCATCGTTACGTGGTACCAGAACCTCTTATATGGGAGATAAAAGGGTGATGATGAAACCTGGTCTTCGACTGGAAATAATCCTCACCCTTACCATGGTGATGGTGGCAGCGAGTTTCCTTATTAGTATTGTGGTAATGAGTGTCACCAAAAAAAGCATTCTTGACCAGAAGGTAGAAAGCGCTACAACGTTGATCAACTTTCTGCAATACAGCATAGATTCTATCTGCTATGGTAATGACGAACTTTTTTACCAAGGAGAAAATAACTGGCAACTCCAGCGACTAACCAAACTTTTTACCTTAGAACAAGAGGTAAAGACTATTTTTGTAATTGACCGAAAAGGGCGGGTAATTGCATCCAATAATCCTACTCAACTGGGAACTATTATTAACGATAATGATCTGAGCCAGGTGATTGCGAGGCCAAAAATTCTCACCCGACTCCCCAAGTCCAGTCAGATGTTATTTCGCGAAACTACTGATGAACTTTGTGTCTCTGCTCCTCTTTTCCTCAAGGACCGGGTGGTGGGAGCAATTAGGATGACGTTATCCTTACAAGAGGTTCAAAGGGCGATTAGAAAATCATATCGGCTGGTATTAACCTATATTGTCTTCAACTCGGTAATTATCATTATTTTTGGAAGTTTTCTTCTCTCACGGCGTATCGTGAAACCAATTCAAGGACTCGCGAAAGCCACCGAATCCATTGCCAAAGGGGACTTTAACCAGTTCGTGGAAGTAGGAGGACGGAATGAAATTGGTCTTCTTTCCTTCGCCTTTAACCGGATGGGGGCACGAATAAAAGAACACCAGCTCCAGCTTCAGCGTCAGATAGATTCATTAGAACAATTAAATCAACAACTCCAACAATCCCAGAAAGAGGTGTTAGCCAGTGAAAAACTGGCCCTGGTGGGGAAGTTGGCAGCCGGGATAGCTCACGAAATTGGCAATCCGTTGAGCGCGGTCCTCGGCTATATTGGTCTTTTACGGAGAAAGGAAAATCTGGATACTGAATCCGAAGATTATCTGAACCGAGCGGAAAAGGAACTGAATCGAATCAATAAAACTATCCGGGGGTTATTAGATTTTTCCCGTCTGCAGAAGGTGGAAATTACTCCGGTAAACCTGAAACCGGTTATCGAAAATTCGCTCTCCTTAGTGACCCATCAAAAAAAATTTCAGTCCATTACCCTGATCTCTCATCTGGACGATGAACTCTGGCCGGTTGAAGGGGATGAGCACCAGTTTCAACAAGTTATCCTGAATTTACTCCTTAATGCCGGAGATGCAGTGGAGCCTAACAGAACGATTGTAGTATTAGCCGACCGGATGATCTGGCATGAGGGGAAGTTGGTATCGTGCGCACCCTCGCATCAGCACGATATTTTCTCTCAGGTACCGGATTTTGGTCTGGGAAGAGAAAAACTTCAGGTGGATGAAGCACAGTTCGCGGAAAACGAACCAGTAGTGCGGATTGTAGTGGCTGATAATGGAGAAGGAATCTCATCCGAACATCTTCCCAAAATCTTTGAC
>JAZDOO010000162.1:0-13442 GCA_043798555.1 Pseudomonadota bacterium
CTATTATAATCGCTGTAATCAAGGGATTTGTGGTTGCCAGGCGCAGTACGGTTTCTACCACTAAAGGACAGTTGGTACAAAAAGGGGATACAAGCACCCATAGTTCCACTGGGTTTAAAATGTTAGCCAATAATGCTCTGCTTTGGGACGAAAGGGGTGCATACCCCTGGGCAACAAATGCAAGAGCCTGGGTAAAAGGGTGTAGCTCATGGCCCTCAGGAACGGCACAATAATGAATATTGCTACGATTTTCATACGCTAACGTGAGGGCAGGAAGTCCCGGAAAAGGGAGAGCATCGTCCTTTTGAGTGAGCGTGATTTTGCCTTCGGAGACTTCGCAGAGGTTCTGGGCAAAATCCATGAGACTTTGGGACAGAGGGTCTTTTTCTTTTCCCCGGATGATTAATTCTACCCTTGTGGGCAGAGTTTTTACATGTTGTTCAAATTTGATTAACTCTTCCATTTTCATGGCAATTTCCTGATACGTTAGTTCTTTAGCTATAAAATTGTGCTTTTTCTGCAGAAGAATATTTTTACAAGGGGGGAAGGAGTATTCTTTTGACTACTTCTGACCGGGAACTAACATTTTCAAGAGCTTTCGCAAATCCGTCCTCTTACTCTTCGGTTCCACCAAAATAATCTCACCAAGAATTTTTTCTTGTTCCAGAACTGGTTCGAGATACTGCTTTAGTGCTTCATTATAATTAAACGCAATCCCCAACCCCCCGTTTCTTGCTACCTCGCAAATTCCCGCACTATCGCCCATGGTATCGCCGATATGGGCAATCGCCGTTCTCGGGATTTTCAGTCTTTCGGCAATGGTGAAAAGAAGTGTTGCTTTTTCCCCCTCATCTTGGATGCCAAGTTCCACCTCTCCGGTGGCAAGGATTTCGTCGTAAAGGGTTTCATCTTTTTTCCCAAGAAAATACTCTCGTACAAGCTGGGAGAGGTTTACTTCATCAATCGTTTTGTGAGAGTCCCCGCTCCAGGCGAACATAAGCCGGTTACAAATGACATTATAAATCTTTTCTGGACCATAAAGCTCTTTTATAACCTCAGTAGTTACGCTATAACCAGTAGAATTAATGACAAACTGTTTTCCGTGCTTAGAGAGGGTCGTAATCAGGTCTTCAAATCCTTCAAGAAACCGCATTTCTTCAGTAACGTACTCAATGGCATTTCTGAGACTTAACCCTTTGGTGAGGGGGCCGGCAATCGCAAAGGCCTCCTTCATGCTTAAAAGTCCGGCAGTCTGTCTGGTGAAGGCCTCCTTGGCCTTTTCATATCGTTCCGGTCCCTGAGGGAAATACACCCGGATCATATCCATCATGGTATGCTGGTGAACCAAGGTACCATTGAGATCACAGGAAACGAGGTGGATATGTTTCATAGTTCTTAATAAGATCTTTTTAATAAACTCATTTAAAGTTTTATTCCAAAATCCTTAGAAAAGGTGATATTATTTTTACTTCTTTTTATTGAAAATGTCGAGTTTAACTCCGAATTTTTATTTCAAGCTGATCTATGGATGTCCTCAATGATTTTGTAAAAGCTGCCAGCAATTTTGTCTGGGGCCCGTTTATGCTTTGTCTGTTAGTGGGTACGGGGGTTTACCTTACCTTAGGGACTAAGTTCATTGCCTTAAGGAAACTCCCCCTTACGATGAAGCTGCTTTTTTCAAAGGCTCAGACCCAGGAGGGACATATCTCCTCCTTTCAGGCGCTTATGACTGCCATAGCCTCCATGGTGGGAATTGGCAACATAGCAGGCGTAGCCACTGCGATTTATTCGGGAGGACCAGGAGCTCTTTTCTGGATGTGGGTCAGCGCATTTTTTGGAATGACAACCTCCTATGGAGAAGCATTGCTGGCGGTGAAGTATCGAACTACTTATCCTGATGGAACAATTGTGGGCGGCCCCATGTGGTATATCTCACGGGGCTTGAACCTTCCCTGGCTTGGTTTCCTGTTTGCATTTTTTGGCTCCATTGCTGCCTTTGGAATCGGTAATATGGCCCAAGCCAATGCTGTGGCTCTGGTATTGAAAGAAGTCTTATTGGTTCCCTCCTATGCCACTGGTCTTTTGCTGGCTTTTATGACCGGAATGGTGCTCATCGGAGGAATTTCCCGAATTGGAAAGGTCACTGACAAGCTGGTTCCTTTTATGATTGTCCTTTATGTGGGAGCGTCGGTAGTGATAATTTCCAAAAATATTGACAGGGTTCCAGAGGTAATTAACCTTGTTCTTTCTCATGCCTTTACTCCAATAGCAGCGTGCGGTGGTTTTGCCGGTGCGGCAGTTTCCCAGGCAATCCGTTTTGGGGTAGCCCGGGGTGTTTTTTCCAACGAGGCAGGGTTAGGTTCATCTCCCATTGTCCACGCCGTGGCTAAAACAAAAAGTCCGGTTCACCAGGGACTTATTGCGGTTAATGGCCCGTTTTTGGATACTTTGGTCGTTTGCAGCATGACCGGAATTGTAATTCTCTCAGAAACAAAGGTGTGGACCAGTGGCGAAACAAGTTCCGTCCTTTCTACCTTAGCCTTTGAAACCTTGTTACCAGGTATCGGGAGTTATGTGGTAGCCTTAGGGCTGATTCTTTTTGCTTACTCCACCTTAATTGGATGGTCCTATTATGGAGAGAGTTGCATTGAGTACATTTTTGGGATTAGAGCAAAAAATTACTATCGCTGGATTTACTGTTTTTTGATAGTTATTGGGTCTGGTATAAAGGTTGAGTTTGTTTGGAATCTTTGCGACACCATGAACGGCGCCATGGCGATTCCTAACCTCATCGGTCTGTTAGGATTAAGCGGGGTAATTTTTCGGGAAACCCAGTCTTACTTTTCGGAAACCAAGGAGAAAAGACCCCATGGCTGACATTAACATCATTAATGGCCAGGTACTTATCCCCGAGATAGGTATAAGAAACGTTTGTCTTTCCTTGAGCGGCGGGAAAATAGTGGCGATAGCCGAGAGAGACCAGCTTCCTTCTGCCTCGGAAACCATAGATGCTTCTGGATTAGTAGTCATGCCCGGGATAATAGACCCGCATGTCCATCTGGGATTCTGCCAAGGGTTTGAAAGTGATTGTAAAACCGAAACCCGCTCGGCTCTTTTGGGAGGAGTTACCACCATTGGTTGTTACTTGGGGGGAACTGAACTCCATTCCAAAACGTTTCCCGATATTGAACAGTGCATTAATACCCATGCCTATACTGATATTTTCCCTCATCTCTGCATTAATACTGAAGAGCAAAGACAAGAAATTCCCGAATACATCGAGAGACTTGGGGTCACTTCCTTCAAGTTTTTCATGTTTTGTATCCCCGGATACATGCCCTCCCAAACCAATTCGTTTATTTTGAGCGGTTTTCGTGAAGTAGCACAGTTTGGTTCTGAATGTTTCTGTTCGGTTCATGCTGAAGATCCCAGCATGATTCTGGATGGCTGGAATGAATTTTTCCAAAAAGGAAAAAAATCCCTTTCTGAATGGGCTGACAGTAATCCATCCGAAGCTGAAGTGTTAGGGGCTATTGTTGCCTCATCCTTAGCCGAAATAAGCGGATGCAGGATTAATATTGTGCACTTAGCCACTTCGGCTGCCCTTAAAAAATTGAGGGTAATTAAGCGAGAGAATCCACTGGTTACGGTGGAAACCCTTGCTCTTTATCTCTCAGTACATTCCTCAAGTCCGGTTGAAGCTACTGAGGCGCGCTGGTCCCCAGCAGTGAGAGGGCCGGAGGATCAGGAAGCCCTGTGGGAAGGGGTACGGGATGGAACCATTTTTACCATTGGGACGGATCAGGATTGCGTTGACCGGGCCGGATTGGAACAATTTATCAAAGACTACGGGGTGTCGGGGAGTTCGGCTATTGATGCCCTTTTTCTCCCCCTGCTTTTAACCGAAGGCTACCATAAGAGAAACATCCCTCTCGAAAAACTGGTGGAGAAAGTTACCCTGAATCCTGCCCGGCTTTGGGGAATATACCCTCGAAAAGGAACCATTTC
Organism: Pseudomonadota bacterium; assembly: GCA_043798555.1. GTDB lineage: Bacteria > Desulfobacterota > WTBG01 > JAGOGO01 > JAGOGO01 > JAZDOO01. The sequence continues at coordinate 4,009 of JAZDOO010000162.1, forward strand.
AGTGGGTTCTGATGCTGATTTGGTCCTGGTTGACGTGAATAAAGAGTTTCAGGCAGACCACCGGAAGCTTCTTTCTGCTGCTGACTGGTCTCTCTATCAGGGAAAAGAGCTTAAAGGTCAACCAATGATAACCATTAAGAATGGGAAGGTTGTGATGAAGGAGGGTAAAATTATCGAAGATCGGAATCTGGGGAGGTGTTTGAGAAAAAGGAGGCCCACAATCTCTGGTTAAAAAATGATTGACATTGGGCCGGGTTTGGATTATAAAAGTGAGCGAGCGCTCATTTAAAAGGAGGCAGCTTGTTTAAGAATCGAGTAAGGAGCTAAAAACTTTTGTACCTATAACGAACGACCCAAATAATCCCCCTTATCCCTCTTAATTAAACCGGAGATTAAGAGGAAGGTTGGTAAACTTATTTTTACAGTTCCCTATAAAAAAGGAGACAGCAATGGACACTGCCACTATGAATGTACTCAAAACCAGGCTGGGAGAAGAGAGTTATCAAAAGATTGTTAACATAGATAACCCCACACTCCAGCAGTTTATTGCCCAATACGTTGCGCTTTGCAATCCTGAGAAAGTATTTGTCGGTACCGACTCTCCCAATGACATTGCCTACCTACGAAGGAAAGCCTTAGAAAATGGTGAAGAAAAAAAACTGGCCGCTGAGGGTCATACGATTCATTTTGACAGTTATGGAGATCAGGGAAGGGATAAGAAACACAGTGATATTCTGGTCCCCAAAGGAATTGATCTTGGGTCAGCCATTGGCACCATGGAGAGAGAGGAGGGGTTAAGAGAAGTTCATGAAATCCTTAAGAATATTATGACCGGTAAAGAACTGTATATCTGCTTTTTCTGCCTGGGACCAACAAATTCTGATTTTTCGATTCCCTGTATCCAGCTTACTGATTCCAGTTACGTTGGTCATAGTGAACATCTTCTTTATCGTCCTGGGTATGAAGAATTTGTAAGGCAGGGGAACTCTGCACGCTACTTTAAGTTTGTTCATTCGCAAGGCGAGGTTGATGAAAGAAAGGTATCGAAAAACTTAGATAAACGAAGAATCTACATTGATCTTGAAGATAACATTGTTTTCAGCACCAACACCCAGTATGGGGGGAACACCATTGGCTTAAAGAAACTGGCAATGCGCCTGGCAATCAAGCGCGCGTCCCAGGAAGGGTGGTTGACTGAACACATGCTCATCATGGGAATCAATGGCCCCAAAAACAGAGTGACGTATCTCACCGGAGCTTTTCCTTCACTCTGCGGTAAGACTTCTACGGCCATGTTAGATGGGGAAACGATCATAGGAGATGATATTGCCTATTTGCGGAAAAAGGATGGGGAAGTAAGGGCAGTCAATGTGGAAAAGGGAATGTTTGGAATCATTCAGGGAATAAATTCTCAGGATGACCCGTTGCAGTGGAAAGCGCTCCATAGCCCAGGTGAAATTATATTCTCCAATGTATTGATCACCGAAGATAAGCACGTTCACTGGATTGGTCGGGATGGAGCGATCCCGCCTAAAGGTGAGAACTATTCAGGCGAATGGTTCCTCGGAAAAAAAGATGCTAAGGACAAAGAAGTACCCTGCTCCCACCCCAATGCCCGATTTACCCTTGATTTAACCCTATTTGATAACTTGGATCCTAAGATTAATGACCCTGTGGGGGTGGTAGTGCGGGGCATGGTCTACGGGGGGAGGGATTCAGACACCTTGGTTCCAGTGGAGGAATCATTTGACTGGGTGCATGGAATCATAACCAAAGGTGCCTCCTTAGAATCTGAAACGACTGCTGCGACCTTAGGCAAAGAAGGGGTACGGGAATTTAATCCGATGTCTAACCTTGACTTTTTGTCCATACCAATCGGAAGTTACATCCAAAAAAATCTTGAGTTTGGTAAAGACTTAAAAAATCCACCCCGCATCTTTTCGGTTAACTACTTCTTGAAAGATAGAAATGGGAATTTCTTAAATGAGAAAACCGACAAGAAAGTCTGGTACAAATGGATGGAGCTACGAGTAAACAATGACGTTGATGCGATTGAAACACCCACCGGACGAATACCAAAATTTGAGGATCTTGAAAAGTTATTTAAAGAAGTTCTTAACAAAGCTTATACCCGAGAAGTTTACCATAAGCAGTTTACGATCAGAATCCCGGAGAATTTAGCCAAGATTGATCGGATCAAGAGAATTTACGAAACCGAGGTTACTGATACGCCCAGGATAATGTTTGAAGTATTAGAGGAACAGCGCCAAAGGTTAATCAAGGCGAGAGACAAATATGGTGACTATATTGAACCAAGAGCCTTAGCGGGAAAAGCATAAGGATACTGAGGAGTGAAGAGGGAGGAGGGAGCTATTTAATCAGTTTAAGTGACGGATGACCCTTTTTGGTTTTATCATCAGAGTCATCTTCTTTTTCCACCGGAAAGTGTACCGCTGCTTTTCGCGAAACCATTCCTCTTATAGCTGACCAAGGGAAGTGGCAGACAAATCTGGTTTCTCCAAAACGCATTGGGGTGGTAATTCCCCTTTCATCAGCCTCCAGACTTGGTGAGGAATTCTGACCTACAATGAAATTAGTGAGCTTTCCGTAAAGATAGTCAGGGATTTTTACCCCCTCAGCACTGGTATCAACTAATAAGTTTATATCCCCTTCTTTATAGAGAATATTAAATATTGGCAATTTGACCTTCATAGTCCTACCTTAGACAATGCTATGAGAGGGGAAATACCAGTATATTAAATTAGTTAGAAAGAATAAGCAATCAAATTATTCATTCAATCCAAGGAACACACCGATGCCAATTGCCGAAAAGATCAGAGATTTTATAGGACGAGCTTCCTGGATCCGGCGGATGTTTGAAGAAGGACGCCAGTTAAAAGCGATCTATGGGGCGGAGAATGTTTTTGATTTCAGCCTCGGCAACCCCTCCCTTGAACCCCCTCCCGAATTCACCAAGGCTCTTATTGAAGCGGCTCAGGATAATCCCCCCGGGTGCCATGTGTATATGCCCAATGCCGGGTACCCGGAGACCTGCCACGCGATTGCAGAATATGTTTCCCAGGAACAAGGGATCAAAGTCCCACCAAATAACGTTATGATGACCTGCGGTGCTGCCGGAGCGCTCAATGTCATTTTTAAAACATTACTCAATTCAGGTGAGGAGGCAATCCTCCTGACCCCTTATTTTGCTGAGTACTATTTCTATGTGGATAATAGCGGGGAAAAACCAGTGCTCGTGCCTACTGCTGATGATTTTTCCATTGATGTAGCAGCAGTTGAGCAGGCAATGACCCCAAATACCAGAGCAGTCCTCATTAATTCCCCCAACAATCCCTCCGGCAAGGTCTATTCAGCCGACAATCTTAAGGCACTGGCTGATCTTCTCTCCCGAAAAAGCCGGGAGTATGGGAAACCGGTTTACTTGATTTCAGATGAACCGTACAAAAAAATTGTGTATGACGGGGTGAAAGTGCCTCCCATTTTTTCACTTTATCCCAATAGCTTTATCGCTGATTCTTACTCTAAGTCTCTTTCCCTTGCCGGAGAACGTATCGGATACTTAGTCGCCCACCCTGAAATTGAAAAGGTGGAAGAAATCATGGGTGGATTTATCCTTTGTAATCGAATTCTTGGCTTTGTTAATGCCCCAGCCTTAATGCAACGGGTTATACCCAAGGTAATGGGTATGGTCTGTGATGTTAATGAGTATAAAAGAAAAAGGGACCTGCTCTGTGACGGTTTAGCCGACTGTGGCTATCAATTCTACAAACCTGAAGGCGCATTTTATCTTTTCCCCCGCAGTCTCATGGAAGATGATCTTCAGTTTGTAAGGGAGCTGCAAAAGGAGAAAATTCTAACTGTTCCTGGCTCTGGTTTCGGTACTCCTGGCTATTTTCGGATCTCTTATTGTGTGGCTGATGAAACCATTATGCGAGCCATGGAAGGGTTCAAGGCTGTGGCAGAAAAACATCTATAATGGGAGCTAATAGGCTTTCGTAGCAATAAAGAGCAGGGCACACCCGAAGGTAAGCTTCTTTATTCTCACCTTCTGAAACCCAGCCTCCTCGACCATACGAATAAAATCTTCCGGAGCAGAGAACCGGTGCACTGAGTCAGAAAGATAGGTGTAGGCATAGCCGGTTCGGGAAATGATATCTCCAAATTTAGGAAGAATCTTATTAAAATAAAACTGATAAAGGTTCCCTACGATCGGGGTTCGGGGAAGTCCAAACTCCATTATAATCAACTGCCCTCCTGGCTTCAAAACCGAGTAAAATTCTTTAAGGGTAACCTCCCTTTCTTTAATGTTTCTGATACCAAAAGCAATGGTTAGCACATCAAATTGAGATTCCCGGAAGGGAAGGTTACGGGCATCTCCGATAAAGAGCTGGATTTTATCGTCAAACCCTCTTTTCTTTACTTTACGTAAGCCGATTTTTAGCATGCTGGGGGAAAAATCACCCCCCACAACCCTCAAGCCTGCTCTCTGTTTAACAATCTCGATGGCAATTTCTGCGGTTCCAGTAGCCACGTCAAGCACCATGCCATGTGGAGGGCACTCCATGTTTTTAACCATCATTTTTCGCCACCAGGTATCAACCCGGAGGGAGAGGAACCGGTTCTGAAAATCATAACCTTCGGCAATAGTTTCGAACATTTTTTTTATATCCGGATTCTTCATATAAAAACAGAACCTCAATGCATGTTCACAGCACTAAATGAAAAAGCCGTCCCACAATAATAGGACGGCCTCTTTTCGTTCCCCTTTTATCCGCAGTTACACAGAATGGCTGGCAAATTTCCTCTAATACCTTTGATACCCCCCTCCGCGCCGTTGCGGTCTACCTTTGGATGGACGAGCTTCATCAACTTTCAAGGTGCGGCCCTCGAATGGTGAACCATCCAACGCCTCTTTTGCTTTTTGAGCTTCTGCTGAGTTAGCCATTTCAACAAAGCCAAAGCCTTTATATTCAATGATGTTGACGTTTCTCACCTCACCATGCTTGGAAAATAATTCTTCCAACTGCTCATTTGTTACCGAATAATTAAGATTTCCTACATAAAGTTTACTGCCTTGCATTCTATTCTCCTTTTCTTATTTGCCTTCTCTCGCTGTCCAATAATGTTTCCTTTGGAGGTATAGAAGCAAGATAGCGATTCTAACCCCTATGATGATTACATCATTAAACATAAGAGAATAACCGTTAAAAACGTGTTCCGGGACGATTTATCTGAGTATGCCGATCACCTCCTTCACTGTTTACAATTATTTATATAACATATGTCTGAACGTATTTCAATCTAATATCATTTTCTGAAAATTTTTGCAACCTGATTTGCAATAAAGGTAAAAAGACCCTGGCTAAACATTTTTTATGTTTTTCCAGGGTCTTTAAATCCCCCCGACTCATTTCCGAATCTTATACTCGGTTGTTTCTCTTATTATGCGGCCTCACTCTTTTTGTGATGGTTAAATATAAATTCTTCTTGCGCTCTATCCATATCTACTACAATAGTATCTCCCTCTACAAATTCTCCTCCCAGTATTTTTAGCGCCAATGGGTCCTGGATATACTTCTGAATCGCTCGTTTGAGGGGACGGGCTCCATAAGCAGGATCATATCCCCATTCGCAGAGCAGGTCTTTGGCCCCATCGGTTAACTCGATACCCAACTTTCTCTCTTGTAACCGGGCCTTTAAGTAGTTCATCTGAATATCCACAATTTTTTTAATCTCCTCCCGATCAAGGTTATTGAAAATGATGATTTCATCAATGCGGTTCAGGAATTCTGGTTTGAAACTGTTTCGCACCACCTCCATCACCCGGCGTTTCATCGTTTCCTGATCTCGCCCCCCTAAATCCTGAATCCACTGACCTCCTAAATTAGAGGTCATGATGATAATGGTGTTCTTAAAATCTACGGTCCGTCCATGGCCATCAGTAAGTCGCCCATCGTCCAGGATTTGGAGGAGAATGTTGAATACTTCGCTATGAGCCTTTTCCACTTCGTCAAAGAGAATTACCGAATAGGGCCTCCTCCTGATGGCTTCGGTAAGGTAGCCCCCTTCATCGTATCCAACGTATCCAGGAGGAGCACCGATGAGTCGGGCCACGGAGTGTTTTTCCATAAATTCCGACATATCAATTCTCACCATGGCCTGCTCATTGTCAAAGAGAAATTCTGCCAACGCCCGTCCCAGTTCCGTCTTTCCTACTCCGGTAGGACCCAAAAAGATGAAGGAGCCAATAGGCCGATTGGGGTCCTGTAACCCAGACCGGGCCCTCCGTACTGCATTGGAAACCAGGTGAACTGCGTCACTTTGCCCCACCACTCGTTGTTGGATGCGTTCCTCCATATGGATTAATTTCTGAATTTCTCCTTCCAGCATTTTGGAAACGGGGATTCCCGTCCACCGCGCCACCACTTCGGCGACATCTTCAGCGCGAACCTCTTCGGTGAGAACTCTCTCCGTTTCAGGAATTTCCTGGTATTTTTGAATTTTTTCCTCCAGCTCCTGTTGAGCTTTCTTCAGAAGAAATTGGGCTTCCGCTGCTTTTTGATAATCCTCGTTAACGTTCGTGCGCCGGGCTTTCTCGTATGCCTGTTCGTAGTTAACCTTTAATTTCTCCACGGCTTCGCGTAACGCTTGAATGCCCCGAATCAATTCCTTCTCTTGCTGCCACCGAACCTTCATCCCCTTCACGCTCTCTTTTAGTTCCGCCAGTTCCTTTTCTAAGTTTGCCAGTCTATCCTTGGACGCCTGATCCCTTTCTTTCTTTAATGCCTCCCGCTCCACTTCCAGCTTGGTGATTTTACGCTCAATTTCATCAATTTCCGTGGGGAGACTGTCAATTTCAATCCGCAGGCGAGACGCCCCCTCATCAATAAGATCAATTGCTTTATCCGGCAAAAAACGATCGGAAATGTACCGGTTCGATAACGTAGCCGCAGCTACCAAGGCAGCATCCTGGATCTTAACCCCGTGGTGAACCTCGTAACGTTCTTTTAAACCGCGCAGGATAGAGATGGTATCTTCCACAGTGGGCTCACCCACCAAAATTGGCTGGAAACGTCGTTCCAGGGCCGCATCTTTTTCAATATACTTCCGATACTCATTGAGCGTGGTAGCTCCCACACAACGAAGCTCTCCCCGGGCAAGAGCCGGCTTTAACATATTAGAAGCATCAATGGCGCCCTCTGCAGCTCCTGCACCCACTACGGTATGAAGCTCATCAATAAAAAGGATAATGTCACCTCCGCCTTCCTGGATTTCCTTCAAAACTGCTTTGAGCCGGTCTTCAAACTCTCCCCGGTATTTTGTTCCGGCCACTAAAGATCCCATGTCCAGGGCGACAACCTTTTTATTCTTTAGGGTCTCGGGAATATCCCCCTTGATAATTCTCTGGGCTAAACCCTCGACAATTGCGGTTTTCCCTACCCCTGGTTCTCCAATTAGTACCGGATTATTCTTTGTGCGGCGAGAAAGCACCTGGATAACCCGGCGGATTTCATCATCTCGCCCAATTACCGGATCAAGCTTCCCCTGACGTGCCAGATCAGTGAGGTTGCGGCTGTAACGTTCTAAAGCTTGATATTTTTCCTCCGGATTTTGATCAGTCACCCTTTGAGAACCCCTGATTTCCATTAAGGCTTTCAGGATTCGATCTTTGGACACTCCTGCCTTTTTTAAGATAGCTGACGCACTGCCACCTTCCTCATTGGCGATGGCGATGAGTATAAGCTCAGTGCTCACGTAGTCATCCTTGAGACGGGCAGCCTCATTAAGGGACTCATTTAACACTTTTTCAGTGCGAGGAGAAATGTAGGGCTGACCGCTCCCGCCCCCATAAACCTTAGGAATCTTCTTTATCGCTTCTTGCAATTGCCCGGCAATGGTAACCGGATCAGTGCCTAATTTTTTCAAAAGGGGAACTACCAATCCATCAGCCGGTTCCAGGAGGCCTAAAAGAAGATGTTCAGGCTCAACCTGTTGATGGTCGTTATTCTTTGCGACAGTATGAGCATTGATGACCGCTTCCTGGGCCTTAATTGTAAACTTGTCTAACCTCAACATCGTTATCTCCACCTTCCATTAAAAAAATTATTCGGAATTATTTATTTTTTAAAGTAAGCATCCTCTTGGTATTGTCAAGTTTGTAAATCCATGATAATTTTAGTATTTATTTTTAGAAAATCGCCACGAGGAAAGTCATGGTTGGTGAATATATCAATTTTACTTCTTTTGCCTTAGTTACCCTGTTTTCCATCATTGATCCCATCGGCAATATCCCGCTATTCTTAGCCATTACCCAGCAGAACACGTTCAATGAGCGGAAACGCATTATAAAGAAAGCCACGATTGCCTGTTCTTTGATTTTGGCCTTCTTTCTTCTTACCGGCAACTTTATTTTAGAACTTTTTCATATTACCATTGGAGCATTCAGGATAGCTGGTGGGATTGTGATTTTCATCATCTCGTTGCAAATGCTTTTTGTATTTAAACCTGGTCAAAAAACCAGCCCCAAGGAAGAATAAGAGGCCGTAGAAAAAGAAGATGTTTCAATTTTCCCCTTAGCAATCCCTTTTCTCAGTGGTCCCGGAGCCATTACCACCGTGATCCTCCTCCGGAGTAACTGTCAAACGATTACTCACTATTTCCTTATTTTGGGAGTTATTATGATCATTTCTGTGCTTACGTATTTGGTTTTGAGAGAATCCCAACACCTGATGAAATTTCTGAGACAGACCGGTATCAATATTTTGACCCGGTTGATGGGATTAATCTTGTCAGTTATCGCGGTCCAGTTTGCTATTGATGGAATCACGAGTATACTCCCTGAATTGCTTCACGGAATTTCATCTCTGTAGGGATCAGAAGATAAGAGTCAGAAGACAGAAGTCTGGAATAATCATCTTGAAAGAAGGAGGACTTATGCCCCCAATCATCTCCATTGTGGGAAAGTCAGATAGCGGTAAAACTACCCTCCTGGAAAAATTGATTTCCGAGTTTCGGAAGCGAGGATATCGAGTGGGCACGATTAAACACGATACCCATGGGTTCGAGGTAGACCACGAAGGTAAAGATAGCTGGCGTCATAAACAAGCTGGTGCGGCTACCGTAGCCATCGCGTCACCCTCCAAGGTTGCAGTCATCAAAGATATTGAGGAAGAAAAATCACTGGATCTGTTAGTGACCGAGTACTTTCAGGATGTGGATATTATTTTTACTGAGGGGTATAAAAGGGAGAGTAAACTTAAGGTAGAGGTTTTCCGGAAGGAAATGCATCGGGAGTTGCTCTGCACCGACGATGAGAACCTCATTGCCTTAGCCAGTAATCAACCCTTTGATATTAAAGCTCCCTGTTTTGATATTAACGATGTAAAGGGTTTGACTGACCTCATCGAGACCAA
>JAZDOO010000182.1:0-5063 GCA_043798555.1 Pseudomonadota bacterium
CTGAACGTATCTGTTAGGCGAAACAAGAAAACAACGCAACCGGTGGTCTCAAAGATGGACGACACCCAGAAACGCCTCTTTGACTTATTCAAAATGGACGAATATTTGGCCAGTTAGGGGGGAGGACCGCCCCTTGCTAACATGTTGTAAATAAAGATGAAATAGGTACACCTTGTTCATAATTCGTAAACTCATGCTAGAACGTGCTGAAGAACGCGGTACAAATGAAGAAGAAATCAAAGACGTGATCAATACGGGATTCACCATTCCGGCGAAGCATGGTCGTATAGGAAAAGTCAAGATTTATAATTTTAACCAGAAACGACTGAACAAATATTACGAGCAAAAGAGGGTGGAAGTTGTTTACACCCTCGAAAGAAATATTATAGTAACCGTTACTGTCTACGTTTTTTATGGGAAATGGGAGGAACAACATGCAAATACTGTATAACGCCAAGACCGACCTACTTTACATTCGTTTAGATGACCGGAAGCAAGAGGTAATCAACAGGCGTCTCTCTGAAGACATCGTACTGGACGTTGGTGAAAATGACAAAATCGTAGGCATCGAAATACTCGATGCTTCCAGGCATTTAAATCTGGAGGGGCTATTACCGATAAAATATGAGGTCTCAGCCGAGGCGGTGTAGAGGGATGAAAAAGATAGCCTTATCAGAAGTAAAAGACGATTTATCAAGATATTTGCGGATCGCAGAAAAAGAGGAGGTCTTGATTACCCGTCACTGTAAACCGGCCGGGATACTAAAAGGAAACCGACCTGCCTGTGCTATGGCAGACAGATATTTGGGCTGAAATGGACGCTATAATCGAAGATCCGCCGTCAGTGTAGGAAGGAGCACGTTTACGCTCGCATGGGTCCGCTTGGATATAGCGCCTCTCTTATTCGCGAGGATGGGGAGAGATGATCTTTTTCGTCAGTGGTCCGTTGCCAGCAGTTATAATCTCCACAGAAAATTGGGCATAAACCGGTTCAGGGTGAAACGTGGAAGTGAATTTCCACTTTAGAGAAATTTAGTTCCATTTATGTGGAAAAAATTTTTCATATCCAAAACCGCTTCACCGCAAAGACGCAAAGAGCGCAAAGATTTTATAGCTAATTAGAACAAAACAATGCAGAACACACAATGTATGCCACCAAGACACGAAGACACAAAGTTGAAAAATTCGAAATTCGAAATTCGAAATTAATCTGACTTAGTGGTTTGGTGTCTTAGTGGCTGGACGCAGATTTGCGCTGATAAACGCAGCAAAAAATCGGCCACTTTGTCGGGTATAATTAAAAGTCTCTGTTTTTCCTTAAGAAAGTGTGGTATAAAACTTTATCTTTGCAAGGTCTTATAAAAGGCATTCAGCTTTCAGCGCACACAGCCAAAGACGTTTGCACGTTTTTAAAAAAGATGCTTAACCACCGCCCTCATCTCATAGTTATCGCAGGTCCTAATGGAGCGGGGAAATCAACGACCGCGCCCTCTTTGTTAAAAGGTACACTCGGTGTAACAGAATTTGTTAATGCAGACCTGATTGCTCAGGGATTGTCTGTCTTCATGCCGGAAATGACTGCCTTTCAAGCGGGGCGTATTATGCTTGAACGACTGCGCTATTTGGCACGAAAGCGCGTCGATTTTGCCTTTGAGACCACATTAGCCAGTCGAACCTTTGCTCCATGGATTGCTGAACTGCGAAAAACAGGCTATGCCTTTTATCTACTTTTTTTCTGGCTGCCCAATGAGGATTTTGCTATTGCTCGCGTGCAAGAGAGAGTAAGGGCAGGCGGGCACAATGTGTCTGAGGAGATTGTCAGACGGCGTTATCACGCCGGCCTTCAGAATTTTTTCAATCTTTACCAGCCATTGACAGATATATGGCGATTCTATGACAACTCTGAACCAGTCGGCCCACGGCTGATAACATCAGGCCACGGAACCGAATATGATAAAATACAGGATAAAAAAATATGGGGTAGCATCATAGGAGAACTCAAACGTGGGAAAAAAGCGTGAAAAATCAATTGACGAGATTTTTGCTGAAGGAACCTTAATTGACAAAGCTTTAAGGGAAGGGGTGCAGGAGGCCCTAATAATCCATAAGAAGCTCGGCAATCCCATTGTTGTCTGGCGTGATGGGAAAATAGTTCGGATTAGGCCTGAAGAAATTAGAATCCACACTCAAAATTGAGATTGGGATACCAGGGTCACACATTAAAGGGCTTGTCACATCTTCATATGTCATTTGCTGACGACGGACGCTGCCTGATTTCACCGTTCGCCGCACTGACGGCGAAAACTCATAAAAAAAATACTGTTCTATTCCTGATTTCTTGATTTCCAGATTCATTCAGAAGGTAAAACGCATCCTATTCGCTCATCAACCCCGCTGCCCCTCAAGGTCGGATCTATACGGCAAGTAGCAGGGGATGCCATCCCTATACATGTTCAACAGGGTCCATCTGCGTCCAAATACGTTGACTTCCCTCCCTTTCGATGATATTTTACAAACTACAGGCTTAATCTCATAAGAAATGGCGGCTGGAGGGAAACGTAGCATGAAAACTGATTATAGGAAAAAAATATTAAATCTTACGGAGGGCTTGCCTGTTACTAACCTGAGAGAAGTGGTGGATTTTATCAGTTTCCTGAAAGCCAAAGAACAAGGACTTAGCTATAATACAGTGAGTGACAGTGTGGAGTATGTAAAAAAAATGAGGTCTGAGGAGGTTAAAGGTGTGAAGTCTGGAAAGGAATTCATTGAGGATCTCATCAGGTGGCAAGAATCAAACTCCTTGTAGATACAGTCCTCGAATTATGTTTAGAAGAGATGTCCCCCTCGCCTGCACCGATACCGTTAGGCGGCATCCTTTAAATAAATGGAAATGGATAAATATAATAAAAAGGGGTGGAAACCATGCTTGAAAAGGAAATCGAGGTAAAAATACGAGAACTTCCCAAAGATTTGAGGAGAGAAGTTTTAAATTATATGGAATTCCTGCTAAGGAAGTATAAACGCAAGGAAACCGTAGCAAAGAAATTCAAGTTCGACTGGGAAGGAGGCTTATCAGAGATAAGGGGAAAATTTACTTCTGTTGAGTTGCAACACAAGGCTTTGGAGTGGAGATAATGTTTTTAGTGGATACGAATGTATTTTTGGAAATACTTTTAGGGCAAGACAAGAAGGAAGGTTGTAAGAAGTTTCTGGACAACAATATCGGAAATATCAACATGACAGATTTTTCTTTGCACTCTGTTGGAGTGATCTTATTCAGATATGGCAAAGAGGATATTTTTCGGAAATTTGTTGAAGATGTCATACCTAATACTAAACTCCTCTCATCGCCGATGGAGCTGTATAGAGAAGTTGTAAACGTCAGGAAAAGCTTGAATTTAGATTTTGATGACGCCTATCAGTATAACGTGGCTAGATATTATGAATTAAAGGTAGTTACAATGGATAGGGATTTTGAGAGGATAAAGGATAAGGATGTGGAAATTTTATTCTTATAGGACGGGGGCTTGAAAGCCCCGCCTATCCGACCATCGGTCTCTCCCCTCTTCCTCTCGCACCTGGCCCCTTTGGTCTGCCGCAGGCAAAAAGCCGTTTTTATAGACGGAGATAATCCACTACCGATCAGCTCAATGCAATAAGTGGAAGTATTTTTCCATTTTAGAGAAACTTAGTTCCATTTATGTGGGAAAAATTTTTCACCGCGGAGCACGCCCCAGTACGGTCGGTTCCTCTCTACCCCAGAGGAATAGGGTAAACATTCCACGGGGCGGGCCCCAGTGGAATAGGCTTCGCCCCAGAGAAATAAGGTGGAACATCTCACGGGGTAAACATTCCACGGGGCAGGCCCCAGTGAAATAGGGTAAACATTCCACGGGGCAAGCCCCAGAGGAATAGGGTAAACATTCCACGGGGCAAGCAGGGCAGGCAGAGAACGCAGAGAAAAAAAATTGTGTAGCTTTCAGCTCTCAGCAGTCAGCAAAAGCCAACAATCCATCGGGGGGCGGGGATACAGACGTTTACACGTTTTTACGTTCTAACGTTTTCACAGCGATTTTCTGATTGATTTTATGAGGTTCTTTTAATATTATGATAAGCATTCAGCTATCGGCTGTCAGCGGTCAGCAGGAAAAGGTTGCGGGTTATAGTTCATAGCTGAGAGATGAAAGCCGATCGCTAAACGCTATATATCTAAAGTAACCGTTCACCGTTGACCGTTCACCGTTCACCCTGTGAAATAAACGCTCACTAATTCCGGGGGCTGTTGAATGCTCAGACCGTTTCACGGGGTGCTGGAGATGCCATCAGATTATTTCACGGGGTGAACCGAAAAAGACGGTTTTCGCGTTTTTCACGTTTTTGAGGGACAAGATAACGGTTAACGGAAAATACGATCACCATCGACTGTTCACCGAAAAAACGCTTTTCAGGTCGCATAGACTCGACTCTTACGATTTCTTACGGACAACGGTGAACTGATAACGGTAAACGGATACTATCTAAGGAGTTATTATGGGTGCGCCAAGCACAGCTAATACAGGCAAGCCGGACAATCCGGCACGGGTAAGGGTTAACCACCAGCCCGGAACTGAACCGTGCGTATGAGGAGGTAACGAATCATGCGAAGCCACGGGGAAGGAGTTAGGTCAGCCACAACGCAAGTGAAGGTATTGAGCCCCGAAATTATCCTTGTTGCATTGGGTCAAGGGTTTCATTTCCTGGAAGCCAGCACTGGTGCGGGCGCTAAAGGTGAGCGCGTAACCGGCGTGCCGGGGTCTAAGTCCGTGGCGGGCGAACGAACGGTCTGTATTGGAACTTGGGAGAACCGGGGCGTTCCGTTTTGAAGCTGCCAAGGAGCCGAAAAAGTGACGCGGCGGTATGGCGTTCCGGTAGTCGGACCGACTCATATTAGAGGTGTAGGCGGGGTAATGCCCGTTGAGGGCGGAAGCCCACTCGAAGGGGTCGGCAGTTTAACGCAGAGGGATGGGATCAGTCATGCCGCACACTGAGACGGGCAAAACATGGATGAAATTATCTCTCATATC
>JAZDOO010000214.1:0-3085 GCA_043798555.1 Pseudomonadota bacterium
CGGAGCATCAACTCGCTCTTTCGAAGATCCTCCCCAGACCGCTTGCGCTCGGTGATATCTATCATGACGCCCTGTAAAAAGAGAGGTTTTCCGGTTTCGTTCCGCACCAGGATAGCTTCATCGTGGAACCACAGCACGCGACCATCAAGGGTCAGCAGGCGATATTCAGAGTAAAAAGGCTCCCCCGTGGCTTGGGTGCGGTTCACTTCGGCAAGGACACGATCGCGGTCGTCGGGATGCAGTTGCTTGAGCCAGAGTTTAGGGTCAGCCAGCCATTCCTCCATTGAAAAATCTAGTAGCGTTTTGATTTGGGGGCTGATGTAAAGCGTGCTGGCGACCTCATCCAGTGCAGCGATGTAAGTAATAGCAGGTATTTGCTCAACCAGTGTGCGGAATTTGGCTTCCGACTCCCGGAGCGCCTTTTCTGCCCGTTTCATTCGGAGTAGTCCCTTTATAGTCGCAATCAAGACTGGCGGTTCAACAGGCTGTGTGAGGTAGCCATCTGCGGTCTCCAATCCTCTCACCTTTGACTCATCGTCTAGATAAGTGGCAGAGAGGTGCAAAACAGGGATATGAGAGGTAA
Organism: Pseudomonadota bacterium; assembly: GCA_043798555.1. Lineage (GTDB taxonomy): Bacteria > Desulfobacterota > WTBG01 > JAGOGO01 > JAGOGO01 > JAZDOO01. Next base: position 584 of record JAZDOO010000214.1, read on the forward strand.
GCGGATTGTTCTTTATCATCCTGCAGACCTCAAACCCGTTGATATCCGGGAGATTCACATCGAGAATGATCAAGTCGGGTTGCTCCTCTGCTAACCTTAAAGCTTCCCTCCCATTGGATGCCTCTTTGACATCGAAGCCCGCCTGGCGAAGTGTCCGACTTATCGCATAACGACCAGCGTCATCATCATCTACATTTAAGATGGTGGCTTTTTGATCATTTTCCATTTTTCAGGCTACCTCCTTTCATCTTAGATTATTCTTTTTCTTTTCGGTCAGTATCTCTTCTATCTGAGCCATGACCGTTTCCCTTGAGGCGGTCTCTTTGGAGAGGATCGCCAATGCCTGGTTTGCCAAACGCTTCCGATCCACCTCGTCAATCACCTTTGACTGATCTTTTACAGTTGTAAGGGGGTGAGGCAGGAAAGCCCCTTGAAATTAGTGAATTGCTCTTTAAAAGGAAGAAATGTGTGTGTGTGTGTGTGTGTGTGTGTGCAAATTTTGGGCCAAACCATTATTCTCTCCATCTTCGTTTTAGAAGGACGGTTTAAGCCTCTTTATAAAAAGCCTTATATTCGAGACAAAACTACTATAAGGTATTTTCATTGCCAATAAAGTACAACGTTCATTACTTTTCCTGTTTTTCTAAATGCTTTTTCCATCTTGGTTCCCTCCAAATTACCCAAGAGTGCAGGTTCTTAATCTGTCGCAATTTTATTTGACAAAAATGTTTTTAAATTTTTCAAGATTTCCAAAACCGGAACAATTTCAATTTTATCGTCATACATCCGCCGATTTCCCCCGTAAACAAAGTACGCCTTTGCCATCGGATAATCAGCTAAGAACGACTTCAATCCTCCGAGCATGGCTGATGTAATTCTCGCTGTTCTTTTTATTTCAAAAGACAGCAGCCCTTTAGGTCCATACAGAACAAAGTCCACTTCCCGGCCGTTTGAAGTACGCCAGTAAAAAATCTTATAGCCAAAATCCAGGGCGCTATTAAGCGCAATGACCTCTTGAAGGAAGAGCGTTTCCAAAGCGATTCCATCAACTTCTTCCGGAGCATCCAGCGGTCCCATGGGTCTCAAAGTCCGGTAGACCCCCGTATCAAAAAAATAAAACTTAGAATGCGCCACAAGTCGTCTTTTTGCCTTTTTGGAGAAAATGGGTATCCGGTAGGCGATCAAAAGATCCTCAAGGATCGAAAAATAATTCTCCACTACCTTTCTCTCAACATAACATTCCCGGGCAACAGAAGAAACATTTAAAACAGACCCCTGAGAAAAGCTCGCGGCTTCCAGGAATCGAGCAAACGCCGACAGATTCCTCGCAAACCCTTCCTGACGAATTTCTTCCTCGAGATAGGTCCTTACATAAGCCTCAAGATATTTTTTAGGATCGGCTTCCGTGTATACACTGGGTAATTGACCATACTTAAGAGAATGCTCTAACCGAAAATCTTCTCGCAATTCAGCCACCGATAAAGGATGCATGGAAAACGTCAACGCCCGGCCAGCCAGAAGATTTGGCCCTTTTCTTTTAAGCTTCCGTGGACTGGAGCCAGTGAGAATAAAGTAAAATTTTTTGGTTTCAATCAAGCGGTGGATTTCGTGCAAAAGATCAGGGATCCGCTGAACTTCATCAATAATAACCCAGCCCTTGAAATCATGAGGGATAAAATTCGCCAACCGTTGCGGATTTGCGGTCAAATCATTAAATAGCTCTGCCTCCAATAAATCAATATAGACAGACTTCGGAAAGGCAGACTTAACCCACGTGGTTTTACCGGTTCCTCGGGGCCCAAATAAAAAGAAACTCTTGTTTTGCGGCGATTTGATTAATCGGGAATACATAATTCCATTTTACATATAAATTTGGAGTTTTCAAGATAATTTCAAGATAGGGAGATTGTGAGATTGCTTCATTTCACTGCTTGAAAGTACCGAGTTCTGTCATTCCTGCGGAAGCAGGAATCCAGAAGTTATTGATTTTACTGGATTCCCGCCTTCGCGGGAATGACAACTTAGCTGTAACGAGTTTTTCTTTAAAATCAATATGTTAAAAGAGAATTCGGTACTCATGAGTTCACTGCAATGACGTTTTTATCGCTGGATTAAAATGATATTTTGAAGTGACTGGCGCCAATAATTTGGGCCTTACCCTCGCGCTCACTCCTCCTTTTCAGCGCAGGGGCTGTATTTTTGAATATTTAAAATGTAATTGTACGCCGAAAGTGCTGCCCTCACTCCGTCTCCGGCAGCAATATTATTCTGTTTGAAAGGGTCTCTGGTCACGTCTCCGGCAGCAAAAATTCCTGTTTTTGAAGTTTGGGCAGTTTGGTGATTAACAATAATTTCTCCCGCGTCATTGGTTTCCACTAAGGTTTTTACGAATTCCGCATTTGGAACCGAACCAACCTCAACGAATACCCCGTCAACTGTTAGGGTCCCAATTTCACCACTCTTCCTGTTTTTGTACTGTATCCCGGTAACTATTTTTTCGCC
>JAZDOO010000266.1:0-5793 GCA_043798555.1 Pseudomonadota bacterium
TAAAAAACCGAAGAATGGTCAATAGAATTTTTACGCTACGTTGTCCTTGATCTTTAAAACCCTCTAAGAGGAGGATTTGCGTGAAAATTGGTGTAATTTCTGATACCCATCTCCGTGATTATTCCCCCGAATTAAAGAGAACGGTTGATACTTATTTTCACGATGTGGATATGATCCTTCATGCGGGGGATATTGTGGATATGAATGTATTAGATGTTTTTCTCCCGAAGCAAGTGGAGGCAGTTGCGGGGAACATGGACCCCTTTACGGTAACAAAACACCTCCCTGAAAAAAAGGTGATTAAGGTTGGCCATTATAAAATAGGACTTATCCACGGATGGGGAGCACCGATCGGGCTTGAGGACCGAATCAGAAAGAAATTTAAGGATATTGACTGCCTGGTTTACGGACATACCCATTATCCCGTAAACCGTATCATAGACGGAGTACTTTTTTTTAATCCCGGGTCTCCCACGGATAGACGGTTTATCAAAAAAAATACCCTCGGAATCTTAGAAATCAATGATAAAATTACCGGGAAGATAATTAACCTTTAGGAGAGATCACTATGGGCAACATTCTCTGGGCTCCCTGGCGTATGGAATACATTCTCAGCCAAAAATCGAAAGACTGTATATTTTGTATCGGGAAAGATGAATGTAACGATAAGGAACGGTTGGTGCTCTATCGAAGTTCTTTTTCCTACGTTATCATGAACCGCTATCCCTATAACAATGGGCATATAATGATTGCTCCCTTTACCCACATTGCAAATATTGAAGGCATAGATGCTCAAACCAGCCAGGATATGTTCCGATTGCTCCAAAAGTCGGTGGAAATGCTCCGAACCTGCATTAAACCGGATGGGTTTAATATCGGGATTAATCTTGGGAGGGCGGCCGGAGCCGGCATTGAGGAACATCTCCATATCCATATCGTCCCACGCTGGAATGGGGATAGTAATTTTTTATCTGTGTTGGGAGATGTGCGGGTAATGCCTGAGTATTTGAAGGATTCCTATGATAAACTCTACCCTTTTTTCAGTACGCTAAAACAAGATTGATTGGTTTCATTGCAATCAGTTTCATCTTTTCCTTCACAACAAGCCCCCAAGATTTTCTCAATGACAATGGGTCTGGGAGTAGAAATAGAAAAAATGGGGCATCGGGGTATGGGGATCGCCCGCTACCAAGGTAAGGTGATTTTTGTCCCTCTCACTGCTCCAGGTGATAAAGCTGAAGTCAAAGTTATCCGCACTCACCGGGATTACGATGAGGCTGAGTTAATCCAGTTACTTAATCCCTCGCCTTTCCGAATTGATCCCCCCTGCCCTGCTTTTGGTCAATGCGGGGGTTGCCATCTTCAGCATCTCTCTTATTCATACCAAAGGTCGTTTAAGGAGAATCTTTTTCGGGAGATGCTTATCCATTATGGAGATGTGGCGGAAAACCGGATCAAAAGGATGCTTAACACCCCGAGGGAACTAAAATATCGCTCCCGGATTGAAGCTCACGTCCTTTGGAATAATAAGCCTCTTCTTGGGTTCATGGCCCGGGGAAAAAACAAGGTAGTACCAGTAAACGGCTGCCTTTTGGCTCTCCCTCCCATACAATCCGTTCTCAATGAAATAACCAGATTGCTCGAGAAAGCCAAAGCCCGGGGAGTAACAAAGGTGGATATTGCTTGCGACGATTCCGATGATAAGGTTTCACTTACCCTCTGCAGCGAAAGGCGACCTCCAACTCAGGTTTGTAAAGCCTTAAGCACCCTGGCCTCTGAAATACCCCACCTAAGGGGACTTTACCTGGTTCAGCGAGAGGGTGATACGTTCCTCCCCCTTTGGGAGGGAGAAAGCGGTTCGGCCGGTGTTTCCTATGCGGTACCAATTGATGATTCACGCCAAGAAATTATTTTAGAAGCCTGGCCTACAGTCTTTCGACAGGTAAACCCTTTAGTTAACCGAACGTTAATTTCCACAGCGTTATCCTGGATTCAAAAATGCTCACCCAAACGGATATTAGATCTTTATGCGGGTATGGGAAATTTTACTTTACCCCTGAGTTTTTTAGCCCAGGAAGTAGTAGCAGTAGAGCTTAATCCGATGGCAGTAGAAAATGCCAAGGCCAATGCCGTGCGGCATAGCCGGAAGAATATTCAATGGGTTAATGATTCCGTAAAAAACGCTTTGAAATCATTGGTAGATTCAAGGAAATCCTTTGATCTGGTGATATTGGATCCTCCCCGAGGCGGAGCTAAGGAAAGCTTAAAAGAAATTCTTACCTTGAGCCCGGAGCGGATTATTTACATTTCTTGCGAACCAGCCACCCTCGCCCGGGATATTCGCTTTTTGCAAAAAAACGGCCCCTATCAGGTGGTTAGAACCCAGCCTCTGGATATGTTTCCCCAAACCTTTCACTTAGAATCAATTACTTTCCTTAAGAAGGCAGGGTAGTGATAATTTTCTCTTGACCTTTACCCATTAAAGAGTAAATTATTATTACATAAATACCACAAAGAAAAAATACCTCCGAGCCTTTTTGCCTAAAAGCCTCAACTCATGGTAAGAGGCCGTTAGGGCATCGCTGGAAACGGCGTTGCCTCCCGTGCTTGGAAAGGAGAGGATAGGAATCAGCCGGTTTCCAACACAGAAATCGGTTTTTTATTATCAGGAAGCCTACTATCATGTCCCAACTGAAAGATCAATACCACCGAACTATTAATTACCTGAGGATTTCCATCACTGACCGCTGTAATCTCCGGTGCCAATATTGTATGCCTGAAGAGGGAATACCTCTCATTCCCCACGATGATATTCTCCGGTACGAGGAAATCCTTCGAGTGGTGAAAGTTTATGCTCAGGCCGGAATCTCCAAAATTCGAATCACTGGAGGAGAACCGCTCATTAGAAAAGAAATTGTGGATTTTGTAGCGCAGCTTGCCCAAATCCCAGGCATCAGAGATTTGAGTATGACCACCAATGGGGTTCTGCTCCGGGACTTTGCCCAACCCCTGAAAAATGCAGGGCTAAAAAGAATCAACGTAAGCCTTGACACCTTGGATCCAGGAAATTTTTTTCTTATTGCCCGAAGAAATAAATTTCAGGAGGTATGGGCGGGAATCGAGGAGGCTATGAAAGTAGGCCTTTATCCGGTGAAGTTGAATATGGTGACCATAAGTGGAACGAACCACAATGAAGTGCTTGATTTTGCCCGGCTCACCCAGCGCCTTCCGTTAGCAGTTAGGTTTATAGAATATATGCCCGCTGGAGAAAGCGAGTGGAACCCCACGCTCGTTTTTTCTGCATCCAAAATTAAGGAAGCAATTGAGGCATTAGACGAGTTAATCCCTATCACTGAAGATGAAAATCAGGGGCCGGCAGTCCGTTATCGTTTTCCAAATAGCTTAGGAGAAATCGGTTTCATAAATCCCGTCAGTAGCCACTTTTGCGACTCCTGTAATCGCATCCGGTTAACCCCGGATGGACACCTTCGTACCTGTCTTTTTTCGGATGATGAACTCGATCTTAAGCCTTTCTTGCGAAAAGAATGCAGTGATGAAACCTTACTGGAAACGCTCCACCAGGCATTGGCTAAAAAACCAAAGCAGCATCACATTGAAACCATCCAATTCAAAAAATGTCAACGCACCATGAGTGCTATTGGGGGATAAAAGTCTAAGGGCGATGGGGGACAAAATGAGTAAATTGACCCATTTCGACGAAAGCGGAAAAGCCATCATGGTTGATGTGAGTGAAAAAAAAGAGACATTGCGGGAAGCAGTGGCGTGTGGTTCAATCTCCATGAAACCGGCGACGTTTCGTCTGATCATGGATAAAAAAATTGCTAAAGGAGATGTTTTGGAAGTGGCCCGGATAGCAGGAATTATGGCAGCCAAAAGAACGCCTGACTTAATTCCCATGTGCCATCCCTTAAATTTAACGAGTGTGCAGGTTGATTTTACTCCCATAGAAGAAAAAAGCCGCATTAACATCGAAGCGAAGGTAAAGATCCGGGGAAAAACCGGGGTGGAAATGGAGGCTTTCACTGCCGTTGCGGTAGCTGCCCTTACTATCTACGATATGTGTAAAGCAGTAGACCGGGGTATGGTGATTTCGGATATCCACCTTATAGAAAAATCCGGAGGGAAAAGCGGTCGGTTTATCTGGCAGGAAAACCTTAAAGCTAAATAATAAGAAATTACTTTCATGTAAGTTGGCCTCTCTTTTTTTTCCTTTCCTTATTTCTCTTTTCTGGTTTCCTTGATTCTGGATTTTATTTATCGCATTCTTTGAAATAACATCCTGTTTTATTTATTTTTTTGTGCTTGAAATTATCCTTTGGATTTGTTAAAAGAACCATTTTCAATAGAACCACATCTCATGCACATAAATGATTTTGATTACCATTTGCCACCAGAGTTAATAGCACAATTCCCTTCCCCGCAAAGGGATACCTCCCGGCTTCTGGTACTCTATCGAGAGAACGGAAAAATTGAACATGCTCTTTTTTCAAACATTGATACTTATTTTGAACCTGGTGATATGTTAGTAGTGAACGATACCAAAGTGAGACCGGCAAGGATTTTGGGCCATAAGGAAACCGGAGGTAAGGTGGAGCTACTTCTCCTCCAATCCCTCAATAGCCTTGAATATCCCCAGGGGAAAAACATATGGGAAGTTCTTATTAATTGTGGTAAAAACCCCCGAATTGGATCATGGCTTTTTTTGGGACCCGACCTTAAAGCCAAAGTTGTTAAACAAAAAGAAGAAGGCCTTTGGGATATCCAGTTAATCTGTGAGGGAAATCTAAACGAAATCATAGAAGAAACCGGTAAAACACCACTTCCACCTTATATCAAAAGGGAAAATTTTGAGCAGGATTCCCTCGATCGAAACAACTATCAAACGATTTTCGCCCGAAACGTTGGTTCGGCAGCGGCCCCGACTGCCGGGTTACATTTTACAGACAGGCTTATCAAACGGATCCAGCAAAAAGGAGTGGAGATTTTAACAATAACCCTCCATGTTGGGCTGGGTACTTTCCAGCCGGTGAGGGTAAAAAACATTGAAGAACATCTCATGCACCATGAATATTATGAGGTAACTCCAGAAACCGCGCAAAAAATAACCCGTGGCATCGAAAAAAATAAAAGGATAATCGCTTGCGGCACCACTTCGGTTCGGGTCATCGAAACGTTGAGAGATAAAACGAAACCGCTCAGGGGATTTACCAATCTTTTCATTTATCCGGGATATGCATTCAAGACCATAAAAGGACTCATTACCAATTTTCACCTTCCCCGCTCTACGCTTTTAATGCTGGTAACGGCGTTTGCGGGCAAGGAGCTTATTTTAAGGGCTTATCAAGAAGCAATTGAAAATAAATACCGCTTTTATAGTTACGGGGACGCAATGCTCATAGTATAAGGGATCAGGGGTCAGGGATTAGTGATTGAGTGATGGAGGGATGAAGGAGGTAGAAGGCAGCAGGCAGTGGACAAAAAATTGATCAACGAAACCCACGAAATAGACAAAATTAACCAAACAAACCGGATATACGAAACAAACGAGATATATGACCTTTTCTTTCACTATTGTTAAAGAAGATCCTCTCTCTTCAGCCAGAATTGGGAAAATGAAAATATCTCATGGGGAGGTACATACCCCTGCTTTCATGCCGGTGGGAACCCAGGGAACAGTGAAGTCACTTACTCCGGAGGATTTAGAAAGTCTGGAAGCGGAAATAATACTCTGCAATACCTATCATCTCTACCTCCGTCCAGGACACACTTTGA
>JAZDOO010000287.1:0-2206 GCA_043798555.1 Pseudomonadota bacterium
TAAATTTTAAATCCCTTGTCGCCACCACTATTACCACCTTTGCCATTGAAAAATCCTTGTCCACCCAAGAAGCGATTGCAATAAACTTGAAGGAATGGGGAATAGGCTAAATATACTTCTTTTAACCCGATACTTCCCTCCTGAAATTGGAACCGCCGCCAATCTCTTTTTTGAATTAGCCAAAGGACTCACCTTTAATGGACATCAAGTAACTGTAGTTACGAATTTTCCCTGGTATAACCTTGAGGCTATTCCGGAGAAATATAACAAGAGAGTTTTTATGAGAGAAAAAATTGAGGGATTTGAAGTTATCCGCTTAAAATTCCCGGTATTCGGAACTAAAAAAATTAAACTTATCATGGGTCATCTCACAGTTCCATTTACAACTCTCATAGGTGGACTCATAGCAAGAAACCCTGACATTATTTTTGTTTACTCACCACCGTTATTCATGGGACTTACCGGATGGCTTCTGAGCCTGCAAAAAAAAGTTCCCTGGATTATGAGTGTCCAGGATCTCCATCCCCAATGTTATATAGATCAGGGGGCGCTGAAGAATAGGCTGGTGATTGCTCTTCTTGAAACAATTGAAAAATTCTGCTACCGGAAATCATCCCTGATCACTGTTCATTCTGAGGGAAACAAAGACCATATGGTTTCTAAAAAAGGTATAGGAGAAAATAAGGTAAGAGTTTTACAGAACTGGATAGATATTAACGAAATGCAGCCTCTCCCCAGGGATAATGATTTTTCCCGACAACACCACCTCAATAAAAAATTTGTTGTTGGTTATGCCGGAACCTTGGGAATGTCTCAGGGGCTCATGAGTGTGATTGAGGCCGCGCATATCCTCAGGGACCGGAAGGAGATCGAATTTTTTATTGTGGGAGATGGCATTGAAAAACCAAAAATGCTGCAACAAGTCAAAGAGTATGGTCTGACCAACGTGCGGTTCCTTCCTATGCAACCCAAATCGCTCTATCCTTTGGTTGTTGCTTCCTCGGATGTTGGGCTGGTCACCTTAAATAAAAAAGTAAAGACACCGGTTGTGCCTTCAAAGATCATCAGCATTATGGCCGCGGGAAGGCCGGTATTAGCAAGCATGCCCCTGGATGGGGATGGGCCAAAAGTAATCGAAGAAGCCCACGGGGGTATCTGCATTGAGGCGGAAGATCCAGAAAAACTTGCGGGGAAAATTATTTTTCTGGCAGAGCATAAGGAAGTGGGCGAACAATTAGGAAGCCAAGGACGGGACTATGTAGTAAAGTTCTTATCTCTCAAAAGAGCGGTGAGCGAGATTGAGCACATTTTTAGGGAAAGCATAACCAACCATTTGTCCGGAGGGAGCCGTGAGCGAAGAATACAAAAAATGGTATGAAGATAAAATTGTCCTGGTAACTGGCGGAGCGGGTGCAATCGGGACAAACCTCACGAGCGCGTTAGCCAATGCCGGAGCAAGGCTGGTGATCATCCTGGATGATTTGTCATCCGGATATACCTGGAACATACCTCAAAAAAAGAATATTATGTTTATCAAGGGATGCGTCACCGATGACATCTCACTCAAGCGCGTTTTCTTTGAAGAACCCCAGCTTATCTTTCATCTGGCCGCATTTTTTGCCAACCAAAATTCGGTTGATTATCCAGAAAAGGACCTTCAGGTGAACGGCGTCGGAACCCTGAAGCTCCTGGAATATGCTCTTTTTAATAAGGTTGAGCGGTTTGTCTATGCCTCCTCCGGCTGCTCAATTTACGGAAGCACTGCACCCCTTCCCTTAAAGGAAGAGTTCATGTCCCTGAACCTCAGCACCCCTTACCAGATAACCAAGATGTTAGGGGAACTCTACTGCAACTTCTTTTTTAATCACTATGGCCTTAAGGTGGTAAAACCCCGGTTTTTTAACTCGTATGGCCCGGGGGAAGTACCCGGCCAGTACCGAAACGTAATCCCTAACTTCATCTACTGGGCCATAAAAGGCGAGGCTTTGCCGATCACCGGCACCGGGGAGGAAACCAGGGACTTTACCTATGTGGGTGACTTGGTGGACGGCTTGTTGAGGGCAGGCTCCTACAATGAAGCCATTGAGCAGGAATTTAATTTGGCTTCAGGGAAAGAAACAAGGATCATTGACCTCGCAAATATGATAAATGAGGCAGTTGGCAATAAGGCAGGAATAAAATTTGTGCAGAAGAGGAAATGGGATAC
>JAZDOO010000298.1:0-2242 GCA_043798555.1 Pseudomonadota bacterium
CGGCCGGTTTTGGATTGTTTTCGGGCATTGGTGTTAATATCGCAAAAAATACATTCTTCTTTGGTTCCCCAGTATTGACAACTCCTCAAAATAGTGCAGAAAGAGAGATACCCCCAAAAGACTGCAGCAGCAATATCGGAGTAAGGGGTGCCGTCCGGTAACTTATGACGGTAGTAGGGTGGTTGGGGCCTCAGTTCGAGATCAGCTAAGTAATTATTTTTCCATAAGAGTTGTAATTTTCCGTCAGCTAAATCTATCTTATAGGGAGTTTTCTCCGGCTTTTCGATACAGGTTTTGTTATTTGAAGGTTGGAGATGATATGGTCCGTCTTTAAACTTGAATTCCTCAGGTGCTTTTAAAAACTCCTGCCGCTTCATTTCCTCCACGTCGGTTTGATCATAAGAAAAAAGGTAATACGATTTGGTGGTAAATTTCGAAGATTCTTCCAGGGCAGCGTCAGTAAAATGTACCCCCAGCCGGAGGATGTCCTCCTTAATAATAACCTCTTTAGGTACCTCCGGGTATTTTTCGAAATACTTTTCCAGACCATATTTTTGATAAGACATTTTTCCAGGCATTGATGCACCTCCTTACGTTTATTAATCTTATAAAAAGCCTTTCCACTATCATTGACTTCCTTTTTACCAGTGAGGCATTGATTAATTTATTTAGGTTTTTTCCTCCCCAGATTATTATATATATGAGCTGGCACTTTAGCGGGATCTTTATAAATATGAAAAAGATGTTCGGCATTGTTTTTTCCATCTTCCACTTCTACCACATAGACAAAATCCATCTTCTCATCAAGCATGAATTCGGTCATGCTCACGCAATGGGCACAATAAACCGGGCAGTTTTTGCTTTGTCCAGTCATAACCTGGGGATTTTTTACCTTTAACAAGTTAAGGGGTAGTCCATATCTCCCATCCCGGAGCTGCCTTCCCCCAGTACCACATGGCTTAAGAATAAACGTTACCTTTTCATCATCCTCTTTTAATTCGAACTCGCTAAAATGGGCTCTCCAGATACCAGCAGTTGCCTCCACACATTCTCTGAACCCCTTTTTAAAAAGCTCCTTAAGGGGTTTCATATAGTTTCCCACGGTTTTCACCATTATTTCGTGTAGCGTTTCATCTCCAAACTGTCTCCCAATCTCAGAGAGAAGGTCAGCAATCCAGTCGCGAAACAGGTCATGGGCAATCATGAATTCATCATAAATGGCCTGCACCTTCTTTTCAGCTTCTTCTTTATCTCCTTCTCTTATAGCATCTTTTGCTAACGCTAACCGGGATTTGGATAAATTGGCCAACTCATCATCCGTAAATACTCTTTTTTTCTCCATCGAGGGCTCCTTTCCGAGTGTAGGTCTCCAGTAAGGACTATCTTAAACTTTAAGAGCTTTTAGCTTGTCAGTTAAAACGGGCAGTATTTTAAACAGATCTTCCACAATTCCATAGTCAGCAATGTTAAAAATAGGGGCTTTAGGGTCTTTATTCACCGCAATGATAGTACCGGAGTTCTTCATTCCGGCAACATGCTGAAATGTTCCACTGATTCCTAAGGCAATGTAAACTTTTGGCTTTACGGTTTTGCCCGAAGTGCCTACCTGTCTTTCCTTAGGAAGCCATTTTTTGTCAACTACTGGACGGGAACAAGACAATGTTGCCCCCATAGCTTCGGCTAAGGCTTCCGCTAAAGGAACGTTCTCTGCGTCACCGATGCCTCGCCCCACCGAAACAAGGATGTCTGCCTGGGTGATATCCACTTCTCCAGCCGCTGCTTCTACAAACTCTATGAACTTACGAGCCTGCATTTCAGCGGTTAAAGCAGAAGGAATGGGAATAACCTCAGCATCATATAATGGTTCAATTTCAGATGGAAATGATCCTGCCCGAATTGTGGCCAGACAATGCTCTGCCCCTTGGAATCCGATGCGAGCACTCACCTTGTCCGAATACATCTTTCTGAGGGCCTCGATGCTTCCGTCCACCACCTCCAATTCTACACAGTCAGAGGCAAGGGGCCATTTAAGTGCGGCTGAAAGACGCGGGGCCAAATCCATGCCGTAGGAAGTATGACCGATAAGTACCAAACGGGGAGTATACTCTTTCAAAAGGGTATTTAATACCGCCTGATAGGCCATGGGGTTATAATTGTCTAACTGGTTATCTTCCACCGTGAAAACTGTGGAGGCATATTTTTTTATTTTTTCCGTGAGGGGCCCAACTTCAGAGGCCAAAAC
>JAZDOO010000312.1:0-2196 GCA_043798555.1 Pseudomonadota bacterium
GAACACCCTGATTTTCCTTGACAAATCGAAAGGATAACGTTACCTAAACATTATTTGAACATTTTCCCTACCTATCGGGAGGGTGGAATGTTCTCAGCTTCGCTAAAAATTAAGTGTTAGATTTCGATTGCCGAAGAAAACACCATTAGCAAAGAGAGGCAGCCAATGTCAGAGTTCAAGAACGTAACGGTAGTTAAAAAGGCCAATGTTTACTTTGATGGCAAGGTCACCAGCCGCACTGTTCTGTTTCCGGACGATTCGAAGAAGACGCTTGGCGTCATGCTTCCCGGGGAATACGAGTTCAGCACGGCGAACAAAGAGGTCATGGAAATTCTGGCTGGTGATCTCGAAGTTTTACTGCCCGGATCGGATGACTGGAAAACGGTAAAAGAAGGAGATTCGTTTGAGGTCCCGGGCCAATCCAAATTCAGCCTGAAGGTTAAGAGCGTTACAGACTACTGTTGTTCCTATAGCAGGTGAAAAACCTACCTAACTCCCCGCTCTTTGGCAATGGTCATTAACATTTCCATAAAGCTATTGGGTACTGGTGCGACCTCGGGCTTTTCCAGGAGCGATATGGCCGCTGAGGGACAGGTTGGAATGCAGAGGCCACAGCCAATACAGCGGGCCAAATCTATCTCAAAGGCTTCCCCATTCTCATTGATCGCATCCATCTGGCAACGTTCCTGGCAAGTACCGCACAAGGTACATAGTTCCGGGTCAATGTTAGCCTGGAAGGGAGACTGTACCTGATCAGCCGGACGAGGAAAATTTTTCAGGATGCGCAGCACTCCGCAACAGCACCCGCAGCACATACAGATATTAACGATATTCTTGGCATTGGTTGGTGATAGTACCAGTGCCTTTTCCTCACCCATCTTCAGGATAGTCATCAGCTCTTCCATGGTGACCTGGCGCCCCATTCTGTTCTCAATGTAATACTGAGCAGCATTATCAAACAAGATACAGCGTTCGGCAGGCCGACTGCAGGTATTGCCCATCAGCAAATGCTCTTTTTGGCAGATACAAGGAGCCACAGCAATCATTTCCTTGTTTTTCACCAACTCACGGATGTGGTTGTACGTGGAGACCGCATGGGTAGTATCCACGGATGAGCCAATGGGTATCACCCGCAGCTGTTTGGTCTTCGTGGATTGCCAGACCTCACCTATATAAGGGAAGTATTCTTCCATCATTTCCGAGAGCTCGCGATCAAGGGTATTCAGGTGGAACTCGTAGATACCTATTACAAACTGAAGCGCCATGTAAAACGCTTTGTCACCAAGCCGGACCCGGTAGATGAGGCCCTCTTTGGCCATCGCTTCCAGCTTTTCGGAAGCTTGTGATTCTTCCATTCCAAGCCTGGATGCAATCACTAATACTGACTCGGGAATCCGGCCCATTTTTAGCGCGATGTGGGCCTGTTCAGGGGTGAAGAGTTTTTTTAAGATTTTTATCTCCACCCCGCTTTTGGTTGCTGGAAAACTACCGGGCAACTTGTCAAGGAATTCCCGAAGGTTAAGGTAAATATCTCCACTCATGCTCATGCTCCTTTGGTTTGGGCAGGAATTTAAGGGAGAGCACTCCCTATGAGTAGCAATAAAAAAGTATTAGACGTGACCTTTTATAAGTAAAAAATTGAAACAGAGGGGCGAAGTAATACTCCTAATCAGTTTTATTGATATAAATATTTATTAATTGCATATCACTTAATGCCTCAGTTTTGTGGGGAAATGACCCATCATAGTAAACTGCATCCCCGGCTTCGGCTTCATACACATCGCTATTAAAGGATACTCTAATTTTTCCTTTGAGGATATAGGAAAAAATAAAATAAGGGTTAGTGTGTTTCTTGAGCCCCCCTCCTTTCTTACACTCCACCAAGCTTAAATTGATATTGTCACTTATTAAACCGGTATCAACAATTAATTTGACCTTAAGCCCATCGGTAGTCATTTCCTTCTGATCTTCTTTCTTTATATGGACAAACACCTTTTTTTATCCTTGATGAAAGAATATATGGGAGCGTCGAGTTCATAGCAGATTTCTACCATTAAGTTAACCGTGGGATTAAGAACCCCCTTCTCGATTTTGTGGAGGGTAGATGGGCTAATGCCTAATTTACTGGAAAGCTCTCGCAACGTTAACTCCATTTTTTTTCTTCGTTCTCTAATTTTTATTCCCAGTCTATCCATG
>JAZDOO010000318.1:0-2374 GCA_043798555.1 Pseudomonadota bacterium
TGTTTCCAATCCGCTTGGAGATAGCAGCAATGACGATATTTTTGCCGGGATGGTGAGAGGTGAGTTTAGCTTTTAACCGTTTTTAAATGAAAGGAGCAACAAATGAAAAGCAAGAGAATGGTTATGTTTTGTCTTATTTCCAGTATTCTTTTTTTTCTCACCACTCCCGCTGCAAACGCCCACTTCGGGATGCTGATTCCCTCGGATGATATGATCACCAAGGATGATAAAAAGGAAATTACTCTTGATCTCATGTTTATTCATCCCATGGAAGGCCACTATATGAACATGGAGAAACCAGTCCAGTTTGGGGTGATGGTCAAGGGTAACAAAACTGATCTCTTAAGTACGATTGTGGAAAAGAAGGTCAAGGGATGTTCTACCTGGCAAACAACCTATAAAATCAGACGACCCGGTGACCACCTATTTTATGTAGAGCCGAAACCATACTGGGAACCGGCTGAAGACTGCTTTATTATTCATTATACTAAAGTGATCTTGAATGCCATGGGAATGGAAGAAGGATGGGACAAGGAAGTGGGGTTAAAAACCGAGATTGTTCCTTTAACCAGACCTTACGGGATCTGGACGGGCAATGTTTTCCAGGGGGTTGTGAAGGTTAAAGGGAAACCGGTTCCCGATGCGATTGTGGAAATCGAATACTATAACCAGGATGGTAAGGTAAAATGGCCTGCAGATCCTATGGTTACTCAAGTAGTTAAGGCCGATGGCAATGGGGTTTTTACGTATGCCATGCCAAAATCGGGATGGTGGGGTTTTGCTGCCCTTAGTGAAGATGACGAGAAAATAAAGCATAATGGAGAAGAAAAACCAGTGGAAATTGGGGCAGTACTCTGGGTTAGGACCTACGATATGGAATAGGGGGAGAAGAGGGTTATGCATATTTCTGAAGGAGTCCTTTCAGCACCAGTATTACTCGCTGGTGTGGTTGTTACTGTCACAGGGTTGGCAATTGGGCTCAAGAAAATGGATTATGATCGAATCCCCCAGGTGGGAATTCTTTCAGCCACGTTTTTTGTTGCCTCTTTGATTCACATTCCCCTCGGTCCGGCGAGCATCCACTTAATTATGAACGGAATCTGCGGCTTACTGCTCGGCTGGATGGCCTTTCCTGCTATTTTTATCGGCCTTGCCCTTCAGGCCATTCTCTTTCAATTTGGTGGGCTCACTACTCTCGGGGTTAATACCGCTAATATGGCGTTTCCAGCCATTGTCTGTTTCTATCTTTTTAACCGGGGGGTGAACCATCGAAACAGAGTTATATATCTTGGGAGTGCAGCCCTTTGTGGATTCGTCTCCATCCTGCTTGGCAGCATCATGGTAGCTTTTTCCCTGATCTTTACTGGAGATGCATTTTTGACTGTGGCAAAACTCCTGGTATTGTCCCATGTTCCGGTGATGCTGATAGAAGGGGTATTAACCGCCTTTTGTGTGGGATTTTTGAAAAAAGTGAAACCAGAGCTCTTGGAGGTTCCCTATGCAAACAGAGTATCTTCAACACAACATGAGCGTTAAAGTCTGTATTATTCTGATTGCAACCCTTTTTTTCACCATGATGGCAAACGAGAGTGCTTTGGCGCATAAGGTGAATATTTTCGCTTACGTGGAAGGGGACACGGTATTTACTGAAAGTTATTTCAATGACGGAAGGAAATGCGTACATTCAAATATAACCGTTTTTGATCGCTCCGGCAATCAACTGTTGGAAGGAATGACGAACGAAGAAGGAGAATTTTCATTTAAGATTCCTGAGAAAGTTACATCTGATTTGCGGATTGTCCTTACTGCCAGCATGGGGCATAAAAGTGACTATATACTCCCTGCCAGTGACTTTTCAGCAGATTTAAATAAAGGTAGAGATGCTGCCGCTGAGGTTCAGGGAGAGATTCCTCCTGAACGAGGTGATAAGGAGGAGAAAGCAGATGTTACTCCCCAGCGGTCTGTTGATATAACAACAGTTCAGTCAGTGGTTGAGGAGGCTCTGGATAGGAAATTGGGGCCAATAATCAAGTCGCTTGCAAAAATAGAACATGCTCAAAAAGGGCCATCCATTACTGAAGTGATCGGAGGGATCGGGTATATCTTTGGAATTGTGGGAATCGTGATCTATTTCAGGAATAGGTATCGGAGATAATACGAATAGCTGAGGTAATAAAAGAACATTCGACAAAAGCATCAAGGTCGAAATTTCTTTATTTTGAGCTCGTTAATCATTCACACCCGCTGCTGAAAATAGTGACATTGACAATCTTATCAAGGATAGGAATACCGCTCTTAATTTAGGGAAACTCATAGAAACGCGTTCGATTGCCTTTTATGCAACCTGCGTCAGAAATACTGAGGAAGCGAACGT
>JAZDOO010000265.1:0-4267 GCA_043798555.1 Pseudomonadota bacterium
AATACGGTTAAAGCTCGTAGCGTGCTATGTTACTGGGCAACACGGGAACTTGGCATCGCCACCCTGGAGCTTTCCAAACGGCTTGGCATTTCACAACCCACGGCTAGCCAATCGGCAAAACGGGGCGAAACAATCGTGAAGAAAAAGCAACTCACGTCCCCCTACCGTCCTTAAGGGAAGGAATAAATCATGAATACAGAGCGTTTGCTTCTTGATACCGATCATGGGGGTAATTTGAAGGGATTGCCGAAATTTCCACCTAACAAACAGGTGGAAGTCGTTTTTCTGATCATTGATAAGCCGGAACAGAAAAAAAGTACGCGTCGTTTTCCACATCGGGACATTGCCGGAAAGATGCGGATAATGGGCAACCTTTTTGACACTGCTTCTGAAAAAGACTGGAATTTGCCTAAGTGATTATTCTGGATACGCACATCTGGTTGTGGTGGGTCAATGAGAATATTGATCTCATTGGACAGGTCAGAAATGACCTGATCCGAAGTGCTGACATTGTCGCTGTCTCTGCCATAAGTTGTTTTGAAGTTGCGTGGCTTGATGCACATGGTCGAATTGAATTGCCATGCAGCAGAACAAACTGGTTTGAAAAGGCACTGGAAGGCTCCAGTATCAATCTGTTGCCCATAACACCTGCTATTGCCAGTATAGCTGTGGATTTGTCTGAACACCACAGCGATCCGCAAGACAGGATCATTATTGCCACCGCCCTGAGCCATGATGCGCAACTGATGTCAGCAGACGGGAAATTCCCCCGGTATAAAGAACTTGTCGGCAGATTGTTATAACCCGATGGCGTGAGAGCGTGAAGGTGTAAGGGGAGATGATGACATGGGCTGGACTTTATGTGGCCAGTTTGGTTGTGAGTGCCTTGGGCACATGGTCCATCAGCAGATATGGGGATAAAATTGGGCTGGTGGATTGCCCGAATGGTCGAAGTTCACACTGTATGCCGATACCCAAAGGCGGGGGGATCGGCATTTTTTTTGTATTTCTGATGTCCGCCTGTTTTTTGGGTCTTCCGGTCAGTTTCTGGCTGCCCATCTGTATCATGGCAGTGGTGGCGTTTTGGGGGGATCGCATCGAGCTTTCGGCCATGCTGCGCCTGGTTATTCAACTAAGTCTGATAGCGGTCGTCATTTTTGCAGGTGACAGAGGTACGGCTCCTGGTGGTCTGCTGTATCTGGTGTGGGCGGGCTTCTGGACTATATTTATTGTGGGAACAGCCAATTATTACAATTTTATGGATGGCATTAACGGCATTGCTGGCATCACAGGGCTTTTGGGCTTTGCGCTTCTGGCTGGTTATGTGAATCTGATTAGGGGGCCGGCCGCGGTAGCGGGTGTGGCCGTGTGCCTTTCAATCGCCTGCCTGGGATTTCTGCCTCTCAATATGCCCAAAGCCAGGGTGTTTATGGGCGACATTGGGAGCATTCTGCTGGGCAGTGTGTTTGCAGGGCTGATATGGCTGGCAGCGAAAAGTGCGCTGGATTTTGTCTGCATGGCGTCGTTTTTGTTTCCGTTTTATGTGGATGAACTTACTACTATGATCATCCGACTGCAAGATGGGGAAACCCTGACAAAACCGCACCGAAGGCATTATTATCAACTCCTGGCTAATGAAAAGGGGATTGCGCATTGGAAGGTGTCTGTGGGTTACGGGGTCTTTCAACTGGCCGTCGGAATCAGTGTATTGTTAGTGCGGGGGTATGGGCTGGTGGCGGTTTTGGGGGCGCTGGCGGGGTGGGTTGGTCTGTTTTGGGTTGAAAGTTGCAGGTTGCGCAAGAGGATAGGAGGCATCCATGAAACAAATCAACATTGAAACAATGTCCCTTTTCTCCCTTTAAATCAGACTGGTACAGGGATAGAATCATGAATGCGCTCATGGCCGAAGGCATTTCCTGCGGATCGGGAAGTCGCAGCGAAATCTATCTGGAAAAGGCGTTTGATCAGGGTGAACTCAGGCCCAAGGAACGACTTCCGGTTGCCAAACAGCTTGGCGAAACCAGCCTGATGTTTATGGTGCATCCGACGCTTTTGGCTGATGACATGGAAGATGTAGTAAGGGCAATGGATAAAGTTATGAGCTTCGCCGTTCGCTGATGAGAGAACAACCGCCAATAGGCGGCTTGACTATGCACCATATACAACCTATGTTTTTGTTTTAACAATGGGGATGGGTTCAGTTTTGTGCCTAAGCATTCCTTGGAGACGGTCCACAGATTACGCTGATTTCACAGATTAGCTGAAACAAAAGACGGAGGATCAGAGGACATATAGGATTATATTCAGGATACCTGAAACACCCCGGCTACTATGAGCAATTCGCGTTCTTCCAAGCGATTTATAATATTAAATTGAAGAAGCCGTACAGTAACTCTACCGATAGGCGTAAGGGGCATGATTTGCGAACCACTTAACTGAAAGTGATCATTCCAGAAATTACGGCGAGGATTATACAAACCCACAATATTGTCTGTAATTTCATCCAGTGAAGCAAGGTCACTCCCCTTATGCTTATTACATAATGCACAGGAAAGGGCCAGATTCTCTAATTTGGTTGGCCCTCCATGTTTTTGGGGAACAATGTGGTCTATTTCATGGGCAGCTAAAACAGCAAAATCAGGTATAAGGCAATATTCACATCGTCCATGCGCTCTATCATAGACAATCTGTCTAACTTCAGTAGGAATATAGATGCCCATAGGCTTAAGAAGATTTCAGCTTTAAATGTGCTCGAGCTTTGGCCATTCTAACTAGGTGTTCGATGTATTGATAGTTTTCCCATTCTTTTTCTTCTTCAGGCGTTAACCGCCCTGTTCTGTTTTTTTCCAACAATATACTCACTCGATTCTGCAAGGCTTCGGAAGGACGCAGTTTAATTATCTCTTCTGGGGAAGGTAGACTTGCCAAAAAATCGAATACCTCTGCCGCTCCATCAAAAGCAGGTTGAGCTGAAGCATTGAATCCTTTTAATCCTAATTCCAAAATTTGGGGCAACTGTCTTTCTAATAGTTGAATCCGCATAGCTAATTCTTTTGGAATATTGAACTGTATAGTCTCTAGCATGTTGAACCCTCCAATGCAGACGGATTGTTTATTATAATATAATATACCATAATGACTAAAAAGTGTATCCTATTCAAAAAGCAGGGAAGTGGACGAATTTTCGAGAACAGACAGCCTCACCCTTACGAAAATCATAGAAGGCTAAAACTACTTGTCGAGATTTAACATTATGTCAGCTTTGGGCATTTCAAGGAAATTTCATTCTGTCTGCAGGAGCGTTTTTTGTTTGATCAGCTCGGCAAGTGACGGCATGATAAATTTTTTACTTATTCGATCATAGATATATTCATAAACGTTTACACCTAACTTTTTCGCTGTTTGGGTAATTGTCAAAAACGTGTCTTTAGCTTTTGTTCCTTCTTCCGTTTTGGTTTGCAAGCTCACATCTTGCCTGCGTTTTTCCGCACGCGCTGCTTGTTCCGCGTTATTGTTGTGTAACGGTAATACAGGATATTCCAGCGCCTTTAAGAGTTCTTCCTTTTTTGCCTTCGTTTTTTCTATCCGATCATTCAGGGAATCATACTGTGCTATGGTGGAAAACAGTTCATCAAATTCCGCAGATAGTTTCTCTGCTTCTTTCGATGTGGGATGTTCTTTATATTCCAAAAGCTTTCCGTAATAATTCCAATATCGATCTTGAAAATCTTCCAGTTCGTTTATGTTCAGAGGCACGATTGGGGTCAGCTTTTTGTAATGCCTCCCATCATGGACCCAACATAAGCCTTGCTCTTCAGTAATTTTTTTAAACTGTGGGGCATCGTCACTCAATAGAACCTCCACCACTGGAATCTCTGTCTGCTGATGATACGATGCTATCGCAGCAGCTTCCATAACCCGTGTTCGGGTGTTTTTCCCCTTCAAAGGATCAGGAAAAATCTCTGCCAGCAAGTTTTGCATTTCCTTTTCTGAAATTTCTTTATCCGTAGTTAACTCCCGAAGACGGGCAAGTGTTTTTTGTGAAATACTGAAATATTCAAGCAAAGAAAAGGCTTCCCGGTTAAAGCAATACTGCCTTTCCTTGCCACAAAGCAAAATATCAAGGACAGTCAACCGATCTTTATGGGGCATCGTAAAATAGGCTGTGTAGTATGGATTCGTAATGATTTGCGAATATTGATTTTCGCCATTCACTCGTATCACCGTGTCATCTATTTGTTGATATATCGTAGAGCACAGCCCCACC
>JAZDOO010000330.1:0-6414 GCA_043798555.1 Pseudomonadota bacterium
AGGAGCACTCTATTTCGTTTACGGGTTTAACAATGTTCTCCCCCGGTATCAGGGATTGGAAATCCTTATCCCGGATGTGGCTTCACAGGGAATTGCTGCCCTCTATGTAAAGAAGTAATAGCCAATGTGACATGAATCTCCCGGTCCGATTCATAACTCCAGAAACCTTGTTCGGTGATTCTTTTCAAAGGGTCATTACCTTAATGGCCAATCTTTCTCCCTTTCCCCGTGCCCAAAGCACTCTCTTCTCACCTGCCGCAAAGTTAAGGGCAGCACGAATCCATCTTGATGAAACTGTCTTCTTTGGTCAAGTTGCTTACCTCGATTTAGCTCCCACAACAACAGTAGAGGTCTGCGCTGGGTTCGGTATTCCCAGTATAACCATGAGCAAACTTTTTGGAGGTAACGGGATTTGCGTAGATTCAGCCCCGGATAAAATGGCCATCGGCGCCACTATCAGCGAAACCCTGGGGATTACGTTAAGGTGGGAGCAGATGGATCTGTTTGTGTTTTTAAGACAAAATGCAAAACTCCTTAGAGGGAAAACGTTATTAGCAACTGCCGCCTATTGCCGGGATAAGAAAAAAGGAAGACCGATGGGATCAGGTGAACGGGATATAGTGAATTTTGCAATAAATAACCAGATGAATCTTGCTCTCCTCCCTTTTCGGACGGGAGATATAATTCAAAAAGGGGTTTCGAGTGAAAAAAATCGCATCGAGGAGTATGAAGAAAATTTAGAAAAAGCAGGGTATACTGTAAAGAGGCATTCCACGGAAGTACTCTTTAGGGGCCAAAATGCACCTGATTGGTTTTTTTTAGATCTATTAACGGCACGGTACGGTTAATAAATTTCAAGTAAATTTTCTTCGTTGCCATCATTGCGCGTTTTGAGAAGAGTTACTCATTAACTTTTTCAGAAAATGGTATTTTAAGCATATTGCCACTATAAAGATAAAAATCTCACCGACAATGAACCATACCCTGGAGACTACACTTACCAGCGTGGCGTCTTCCAAAGACATCCCACTATGAACGAGATAAAAAACCATAAAACTTTCTCTCACCCCTAACCCACCAGGGGCAATAAACGCCATTATCCCTAAAGTGGTAGCAAAAGGGAAAGCCAACGACGTGTACCAGGCAATTGGTAGGCCCGGGAACAACGATTCTATCAAAAAAATAAAGGCCAGGGTCCAACATAACCAAAACAGAAAAAAAGTGGGGAGATTATGGGCAGCATTTGTGAAGTGAGTAAGAGGGTGATTATCTCGATTAAATTTTTTTGTTACATTATTCAGGAATTGGAGTTTTTGTTGAGGTAAAAATATAATAATAGTCAAGAGCACCCATAATAAGACTATAGCCCATAAGTAATTCAGTAAAGGCTTGATGACAACCAGGCCGATTAACCCTAATCCGCCACCAACCCAGATCGACAAAAATTGGGTATAAAAGGAAAGCTGAGTTGCAGTTTTTAAAGAACCCTCAGCCCTTGATACGTATGCTGCTCGCCCCACTAAACCCCACACTTTTCCCGGCATATATTTCCCAAAAATAGTTAGACCATATGATGAAATTGCATCTCCCAGTGAAATGCTTTTGCTTAGTTTTTCACATACCAAGTACCAACAAAAAGCGTTAAGTAAGAAACCAGAAAATAAAAAGAAAAAAGATATCCCTAAGTATCCATAATTCAGTTTATCAATCTGAATTCTTAAATAATCATATCTCAATAAATAGATAACTAAAAAGACGAGGGATAAATAGAAAAATAATGTGAAATATTTTTTTAGTAAGTGTTTGGACTTCATTTGCGCGGGAATAGAAAGGTAGAAAATGAAAGCTGATTGCCCTTTGGAAGTTTTGTGAATTCCAGGGTGAAATTATAAGGCTCTATAATTTTGAATAATCAAAGCCCGTATATAGTGGTTTCTCCTTAAGCACACGGCAAGGGTTACCCACAGCGATCGCATTATCAGGTATATCTTTATCCACTACTGAATTAGCACCAATTACTACATTCGATCCGATTTTCACCCCCGGCAATACCACTGCATTCATCCCAATCCATACATTATCACCAATGATAATGGGATCAGTCTTATCCCAGGTATCATAATCGCTCAGATTGTGGTTCGCGCTTATAAGACCCACTCCAGGCCCCATCCTTAAATTATTGCCAATGATGATTCCATTACGACCCTGAACATAACAACCGGAGCTAAACCCCGGGGCAGTTCTTTTACCAATTTTAATGTTTTTATGGTAGAGCACTCTTGAAGTAAAATGAACTGGCCAGGGCACTGATCCGTTAATCCTCAATACTTTTTGAGAAATAAAACAGGTAAAGAGAATATAAAGAGGATTGATACCTCTACAGTGTGGGTATAAGCTATTTACCAGGAGTGTTACTATACTCAACCCTGTTTTTTTAAGAAACCTTAGCATGATCTTTTGAATATGCTCCGCATAAACCGATCTCTTATGGTTATTGAGTCATAAGGAATAATCGGAATAGTATCAGGCATTCCTTTTTCGGTTTTAATTACAATGCAATAGGGTCCCTCGTTTGTTTGCAATGCTTTTCCCACCACTTCTTTTATATCATTTTCTCCGGTAATAAGAATCGTATTGGGGAAATTACATGCTTGAGCAATGTTAAGCAAACTAAGGCCGTTAGAGGTAAAGGTAGGTTGAAAACCCGTTGATCCATAAGCTTCATTGTCTATAATGACCAGGAGGTAGTTCTTAGGTTGATTTATCCCTATGGTTGCCAGGGTCCCGAGGTTCATTAAAATCGCTCCATCCCCTTCAATGACCATAACTTTTCTATCTGTGGACAGGGCAATCCCCAGCCCGATGGAAGATGCAAGGCCCATGGAGCCAAGCATATAAAAATTTTCTGGACGATCCTTAATCACAAAGAGTTCTTGGGATGGATGGCCCAAATTACAAACCACCAGTTCGTTGCTTACTACTTCCATAATCCTTTGAAGTGCTTCGAACCGCCTCAACGAATTAAATCCCCTCTATGCAACATCTTCCCAAAACCTGAAAGGAAACAAAAAAGCAACGGGTTTCTGCTGAGCAAACGATTTACTGATACCCTCTTTTAATAAAGAGAGCTCATCCAGGGTATGAATTTCATAATAGTCAACCATCGCTGCCTTGAGCAGATCCTTTACAGCATTCCCCATAGGTTTCTGGGCTTCGATCTTCTCACCTAAGCTTCCCCGATGACTGATAATGAACGTTATGGGCAATTGATAGTAGTTTAGAAGTGAACAAATTGCATTGATAGAATTGCCGATGCCCGAATTTTGCATCACAATGGCAGGACGCTTCCCGGCTAAAAATGCTCCCGCCAAAACCCCAAGCCCTTCTTCTTCACGGGTCACGGGGGTATACATTATCTCCGGGTCATTTTCAAGAAGGGTAATAAGCCCTGCCAAAAGCTTGCAGGGAACCGACACAAAAAAGTTCAACCCTAATGCTTTTAATTTTTCATACAATTTTTCCGAAGGAGTCACGCGTCACCTCCGTACCTTAATTCATTCATACTTCTTTAGCTGATCCCTATGATTTGAAATAAGTACAGGCTTTCCAACCACCTCAACGGCCCGATCAACTTCATCTGGCTCTACCACAATATGTGGGTTTACTTGATATACCAAACCTCTTGAATACTGGATTTCTTTCCCCCCTCCGGTAACATGAAGCAGAATTCTCTCGCTTTTCTGTACCTTCCCTGAAACTACCGCCTGCCTCAGTGCATCTACTGCTACTGCAGCCGCAGGGCCAATGTCAACCCCTTCGCTTTCTCTAAAAATTCGCGCTGCGTGAAAAACCTGGTAATTGTTTACCTTCCACGCTGATCCCTTGGTTGCAGTTAAGGTATCAAAAATTCCACCAGCAATAGCATACGGAGGATGCCGATTGGTTAAAACATCGGCGGTGCTGGAAAAAATCCTTTCTCTGGCAACGGTATCCGGAATTGCTTCTAAATTTCTCAGTCCCTTTTCCCACGAATCCACAATTGGAGAGAATGGTGCATTTTGCGCCATGTGAATTTTTGTTACGGTGTTTCCAAAGCAACCATCAGCCAAAAGTAACTGCACTGCTTCCCATGCGGCTATAGCACCGGTTCCGCTCCCCACTGCCTGGAAATAATGGTCAAAAAGTTGTTTAGTCCC
This sequence comes from Pseudomonadota bacterium, assembly GCA_043798555.1. Lineage (GTDB taxonomy): Bacteria > Desulfobacterota > WTBG01 > JAGOGO01 > JAGOGO01 > JAZDOO01. The sequence continues at coordinate 4,197 of JAZDOO010000330.1, forward strand.
TTCTTCGGGGTGAGCTACAGCATGAAGCATAACCGCTCCTAACCCTGCCCGGCGGGCGATATTCCGGACCCCGCCATCTCTCACTAATCCGGTTTTCCTGGCAATGTTATCTGCCATAATTGTGGCATCAAAATAATCCCCTTTTACCACAATGACAAACGGTTCAGTTTTAAAGGGGAGCAAGAGCTTATCGAGCCCGGTTTCAGGGATTACCAGAAATAACGGTAATCTCAAAAGATAGGTCATGAGATTATATCCATTCCCGGTGTTTCCTGCTGAAGATATAATGTAAGGGAGGGGATTGGTATTGATATTATTCTTAAGATAACGTACTATGCTTGCCTGGCACTCAAATTCTTTAAAGGTCCGGGTCAAAAGATTTCCCCCTCTCTCTGGCCAGTAACCACTGAAGGCTATATAGAGATGCTTGAGGCCTAATCTTTTTGCGAGGCCCGCACTCCTATAGCAAAGAGGTTTACCCAGCTCAAAGTCGGTTGGATCTATGTAGTAAGCCCCAACCGGTAACCACTCCAAATATTGAAATATCCCCGGGAGCTCTGTTTTAACGGTAATTTGTTTTTTTTGATACACGGCGGTGAGTAACGCTGGCCCATGCTCTCCAGTGATTTCACCATCGCACTGCATCCGAAGATTTACATCATTATCCTCATATTCTTTACCACACTCTGGGTGTAAACATTTTAGTTTGTACTGTGACACGTTTACCTCCCTTGTTATAATTCGCCTTTATCCATGATAATACCCATCAAATGCAATAAATTCTTAGCATTGAGGTTGTTAATTGATCTTTTTGCATTATACGTTCGCAACGTATTGATAACTCTTTTTCTGATCCGACTCAATGTCCTTGGATTATGAAACCAATGATACACACATTCCGGAAAAAACCATTTATAGAGCAAGTCAATCTCATAGTTTTCACTTCTTTTAATTTCTTTATTTAAGACAAATACGTCAATCAATTGTTGGACCACATTAAACCCTGCCTCAATAGTGAGTTGGGTTGTGCCCCAGATTTTAGGGTTACATTCCAACAAATAATACTCTCCTTCCCGATTTTTAATAAAATCAAACAACATAACTCCATTCCATTTGATATGCTTGATAATATCCTCTGCATATTTCATAGGAATTGGCTCATAGGTGGTTTTGTTTATTATCCCTCCCCCACCAAAATCATACAGGGAAACCAACCTCTGTTGCGAGAGCATTGAAATGACGCTACCACCTTTTGAACAGGAGGTGACATCCCGTAGTTCTCCCTCAATGAACTCCTGGACGATGAAAGAAGAATCGTTAGCATTATACTCTTCGCCGAAGTTTTTTAAATGGTTCACCAACTCTTCCTTTGAATTAAAAAACCTTACTCCCTTCGCTGCATATGAAATTCTTGGCTTAATAATGAGCGGGAATTTAAAAGAATCGAGCAAAGAAAGAGTTTGCTCATCAGGATTAAACAATATGGTTTTAGGGGCAGGGACATTGGCCTCAAGACAAACTTTGTAGGTGTGCCATTTGTCTGCCAAACGAGATAACGTAGAGTAATGCTCTACCAGGAGCGTTGTATTAGTATGCTGCTTATTGATCTCTTCTTTAAGCAAAGAGAGGTAGTTTGTAGTGGTTGTCCCGGTAGGGATTATGGCATCAAGGTTATAACGCTCACATGCACGAATAATATCATTCTTAAACCCCTCAGGGTCTTTTGTGGGATCAGTATATCGAATAATGGTTTTTAAACGCCTGGATTTAAAAAAGCTATCAGGCTTAAACAATAAATACTTTTCCTTTCTTGCCACCCCCCCGATAATTTCGTACTGTGGGTCCAACCCATTAATCACCGCTAATGAATTCCGGCTGTAACAATTAAGCACCAAAATTTTCATACCGTAAATTCTATTTCAACGCTTCACGTCACGGTTTTCTTCTAAAACCCTTCCCCTGAATCACCTTTTCCGCCTGCTGGAAATTAGTGTCTTGGCATAATTACTTACGTAATCCCTGGAGAAAGACCATATCCACTGAACGATATTGTTTGACCATCTCTCGGGATGACACTGAATCAAAAACTGCTCATGCGCTTTAGATTTTAACGTGTTTATTAGATCTGAGGTAGAATTAATTTCTAATCTTACTTTAGAGTTGACCCTATCCCGGACATTAAAAAGACCTCCTTTCCACGTTCTCCCGGTATCAGTAA
>JAZDOO010000268.1:0-2794 GCA_043798555.1 Pseudomonadota bacterium
GGCCTGTTCGAGGACTGCTCAGCATAAAGATGGGGTTGATCAGAAAAATCGAAGCCTTAGGTCGATTAAAGCAATGGATGTAATCGAGAGAGCGGAGCTTTATCTTAATTTTTCTGGTCTCCTTTGTTCCCTTGGTTCGTAGGAAATGATAGAACGTAATATTGAACTCAGCGCAGAATTCAGCCGTTATTTATTCGAACACCCGGAAATAGAAGAAAAAATTCCGTTAGGCAGTGAGATCATCCTTTTGCCGGAGTTTGATAAGGAATTAAAAGAATTTAATCGCGGGTTAGGGAAGAATATTGAAAGCGAGGGCGAAAGGTAGTTTTTATATCCATAAAAGAAATTCGTCCAAAGACTTTATCGCGGATTGGAAAAATTGAATTAGAGTCAATGGCTTAATTAACCAAAACCATTGCGATATTTAGAGAATGACCCAATAACCCAATGCCTCAATAAATTAATGTTCATTCGGCATTCCGCAATCCGCAATTGAAAATTAATCCAATTACCCAATTCCCCAATGACTGCTTTTCATTATAGTCTTCTTTTTGTTATTCCCTATGAGCCATGAGCTATATTGCTTTCAGCTTCCTCCGCTATGCCCTATGCGCTCTGCGCCATGCTATCTGTTCTTGGCCCAATAACCCAATGACTCAATGACTGCTTTTGCCCTATGTTTTTTTTCCCATGAGCCATGAGCTATGCGCAAAAAGACGAGGTTAAGTTATTAAAGGTAGTGAACAACGTTCCCTGGTTCCCCGGTTTAAAAATATAAATAAAAAAAGGAGACTTTCATAATGCCAGTATTATCTCCGAAAGAGACGGAAGGAATCAAGCTTCCTTCACCCGGATCAATAGATTATTGGGAAGATAGCAAATGGGCCAGTGAGCACTTCGCCGAGATTGTAAAAGGATATCCTAACCAATGGGTAGCAATAGTGGATAAAAAGGTGGTTGCTGCTGGAACAACCATTGCCGAGGTAGAAAAAGAAGGTACAGAGAAAACTGGCCGAGATGAATTTCCCATATACTTTGCTGAAAGGGGAATCCGTGTCTACAAGCATCGAACTGGAATTTGAAACCCATATTGACTTAGACTTTATTGAGCAAGGGATTGCTGTACACCTAATCAGACTTACTGCCTCCCTCCAATTACAAACGAGTGAAGGCTGGACAAGGAAATATAAAGCGCTTGTCGACACTGGCAATCCTATCTCCGTCATCCCAAACTCAGTTTGGAGCAAAGGTAAAATAAACTGGATCCTCTCCCATAGAAGTGACCTCCTTGGTATTGGGGGCGGCAAAGTCTCAGGAAAGTTAGGTGAGGTCACTTTAGTTCTGGTTGATAAGAAAACCGCTTCGCCTCCTATAAAAGCGAAAGCTTTACTTTTGGATGACGACAGCGTTCCTTTTTTAATCGGTTTTGAGGACATAATGACCGATATCAAATTGGTGTGTGATTATAAGAGCAAAACCTCCTTCTTTCAAATCCGATGATTCTGACGTAGAGGAACTGATCCAGCTAAAGGCAGACTGTAGGAACGTTCTGCACGGACGTCCCCCATCTGGGTACTTCGACGCAAAGACGCAAAGAATCAATAACGCAATTACTCATGCCTGACCCCAGGCTTCAAGTTTGGGCAGCGGATATTACCTACATCCGGCTTCATCGCGGATGGCTCTACCCTTATTTAAGAACGTCCCCAAAGTTTCCCAAACGGTTTACAAAAAGAATGGGCTAAAGTAAAAAAGCTTACAACCCAATAGACCAGATAGACGAAATAGATGGGGATCTCAGAAATAAGTTAATTATTTAAGGATGTCCCTGGATCTAATTATTTTTCATCCTATTTTGATAAGTTATAAATAATGGAGGTGGTAACAGATGACTCGTAAATCAAGTAACACCGTGGTTTTAAAGAAGATTGATGGGATAGAACGCGAGTTAGCCAAACTTAAAAGGGATGTTATCCACAATTTAGTGGCCAGTGGAACGCTGAGGAAAATGAAACCTTCTCTTTTTGGCAGTGTCAGGGGTGGAGATGTTACTGAAAAGATGATCCAGGAGAGTAAGCACAATCTATTTCGGAAGTTGAATAACCTATGAGGAATCAGGAAAAGCACATGCTTTATGTTCTTGATACCCACGTCCTGATTTGGTATTTCATTGGAAGCCATCGTCTACACCCAAAATTAAGAGAAAAGATCGATACCATTCGGATTCAAGGAGGCCGCTTATTAGTCCCCACCATCGTGTTAGCAGAGGCATTAGATATTGCAGAAAAAGGGCGGGTAGAATTTGATTTTAATAGAATGTATCGTTTGATAGTCGAAGAACCGGAATTTGAAATCGTCGGATTCGGGTTTGAAATATTTGAGGAGACCATGAAGATTAAAGGGGTTAAGGAGATACATGACCGTATCATTGTAGCTTCAGCTAAGTTTTATCAAGTAGGGGTATTGACCAAAGATAGAATCATAAATGACTCAGGGGAAGTTGAAACGTTATAGCTGTTTATCCTGCCAGGTTGCCAGCTTGCAGGCTTGTCGGCTTGCCTGAGCAGATCGACGAGACACACGAGATGTTCCCCCTCTTGACAGGTCCTGATTTTTTTATAAATAGTCATGACAGTGGATCATCCGGCTGAAAAAAATTCTGACTTTAGATCGATTATAAAAAATCCTCGTAATCGAGGTGGCGGAAGCGTATTCATCTATTCTTGAAAGCCTGCCAGCTGGGTAGCTTGTTACGAAATAAAGTCAAGGATAAAGATTTGACCCCAGGCTCATA
>JAZDOO010000350.1:0-2304 GCA_043798555.1 Pseudomonadota bacterium
CATTGAATTAAAAGGCTTCTTTTCGGTCATGAGTGAACAAATGTTATCGAATACTTACACCGCCGAAAGATTCGGTGACCGAAGCTATGCTATTATTTCCGATAAATATCTCAATTTTAGTTCTCGGGTCGGGTACCACTATGGTATTCTGGATTCTTATTGCGGCCAGACGATCAACAAGAATTACATCACGTTTTCTTTCCGGGGCGGTGCTGCTGATGATGTTCGAAGGAATCGGCGTGCCCGTATGATCGCCCTCATTCTGAAAACGTTGGATTTTTCAGTGGACGTCATGGGAGATCGGGTGGATGCCCGATTGAAAAAATATGAGTCTTCCGTGATTGAAGAAAAATTGGACTTGGTTGGGCGATTGCTTCAGTTTACCCGACAGATGGACATGCTCATGACCAGTGAAACCAGTGTAGAAACCCTCGCCCACAATTTCTTAAAAGGCAACTACAACCTCGAGTAACACAGAAGAGGAGGTTTTATTTCTTGTAAATATCCGTCTTACTGATATTCATGAACCGCAGCGCTTTCCCCTCTTGTTTGTAGTAGATTCGCACTTCATCACCAGCATCCCACGTATAGTCAGGAAGGGCAAAGTGCTCATCCGGAAGAGTAAACGTGACCAGCATCTTCTGCCGCCCTGAGTAGAGCGTAATCGTTTTTTTCTCTCTGTCCACCACAGGAAATTTCTTAGGTTGTTTTAGACCCTTATCAAATACCAGAGGGTCATCCTTATTCACATTTTCCTTCTGATCAATCAGGGTATAATTAATGGTTTTAAAGTTCTGGGTGGCGGGATCGAAAATAACTACCTGTCTGTTCGTGGCATCAAGTTTCATTCGTAGCCCAGCCTTAGGCTCCGGCCCCATCTCCGCCGGGTTCGAAGGGAGCTCATAGACGATAGGCGGGAGATAACTATAGCTTGGGTTCTGCGGATCGGTCCCCACTTCTCTGATAATGGTACAGCGGTTTTTCTCTTTGTTAAATTCTACCACCCTTCCCTGATCTACTTTACCAAATTCTCCGCAACCCACCACAAGGAACAGAGGTAGAATGACAAGCGTAATAATGACCCAGCTATGTTTCTTCGCCATGTTTGTCTCCCTTTTCATACTGTTAAAATCAAAAAGGTTTTAGATTAAACCAAGGTCTCACCCCAGAACCGCTTTCTTTGTTGCAATCTCCCTCCTGGCACCTTGAATCATTTTGATAAAGATATAGAGGGACAAGGCACTGACAACTGCAAGGACCACAACGGTGGCCGCATTATCACAAAAGGCCTTTATCGCAGGGAAATATATCGGAATCAGCTTCAGGCCAACGGAGCAAGCACAACCAATCACCGCACAACCGAAAGCGATGCGAATACCATAGCCTTTGATGTATTTGGTAGCCACTGTACCGATCTGCGCTCCAACCGCGGCTCCCACCAGCATAATAAGAGCAGCCAGCAATTCTGTTCGCCCTTTAAACGTATAGGTGGCTGCACCATAAAGACCAGAAATCATAACTTCAAAAAGGTCGGTCCCAACGGCCACGTATGTTGGACAGCCAAGTACGTATATCAGACAAGGCATGCGGATCAAACCGCCACCGATACCAAGAATTCCTGCCAGCCAACCCGTGATGAAGCTCACCAGTATCGGGAGCCAGACCGAGCAGTAGATTCCAGCAGTTTTCAAATGGATCATGGGAGGAACCTTGAACTTAAGAAAGGTCTTATGCCACTCGAGGCCAGTAGCCAGTTTGTCCAGTGTTTTACCTGCTGCTTTAGCCTCTTTTTCCTTTTTCAGTCTCTTGGCCACATCGCTAAATACCATGTAGGTGATAAAGGCTAAAAGAACCATGTAGAGCCAGCGCACTACTATATCAACACTCCCAATGCGCTCCAGCCACATGATCATTCGGGCGCCCGCTTCAAACCCAATGATCGTACCAACCACCATGATAAGACCGAGCCGGTAATCAACATTGCCAAATCTCCCGTGCCGCATAGTGGAAATGAGAGACTTTCCCGCCATGTGCGCAATATCCGTTCCGATGGCAAAGGCCATGGGGAAGCCGAGGATGTTAAGTCCCGGCGTTACCATCCAGGCACCGCCCATGCCAAAGAACCCGCCGATAATTCCAACCCCGATTCCGAGAATGATCAAGCCGGGCCAGAATATCTTGACTCCAGCGATGGGCATAAGAATATATAACCATTCCATAGATAAACCTCCTCATCCCGCCAGATGCGGGATTCGTGTTTAACAAAAATATTAATGCTCTGCCAGTTCCCTCGACTTTAGGTCA
>JAZDOO010000359.1:0-2438 GCA_043798555.1 Pseudomonadota bacterium
TTAAGCCAAATTAACCAAACCGTCGTGAGAGTTCGGGAAAGAGATGCGTTGTTCCAGAAGGTTTGCCGCATTTTCGTAGAATTTGGAAAATTCCGGTTAGCCTGGATCGGCTTAATTGACCCTGAAACAAAATTAGTCAACCCGGTAGCCATGCATGGCTCAGGAGAAGAATATTTAAGAAATATTAGAATAGCAATTGATGACTCTCCCACTGGAAGATATCCCGCCGGAACAGCTATCAAAGAAGGGAAGTATTGCGTGGTTAATGATATAAAGAATGACCCGATGATGCTTCCCTGGCGGGAGGAAGCGCTCAAAAAAGGATACCATTCCTTGGCTGCTGCTCCTATCCGTTTAAACCGGGAAGTTGTCGGGGCTTTCGCAATATATGCCTCGGAGGTAGATTTCTTTGATAAGGATGAAAAAAAGCTCATCGAGGAAATCGGGGTGGATATTTCTTTTGCCTTAGAGAGTTTTGAAACTGAAGCGAAACGGAAGCAGGCAGAAGAGGCATTGCGGGACAGTGAAGAACGTTACCGTTCGGTAATTAATCAAAGTACTGACGGTATCTATATGGTAGATATTAAAACCAGGCGGATTGTGGCTGCAAACCTAGCGCTCTGTCGTATCCTTGGTTACACCCATGATGAGATTCTTGGAATTACGTTATATGATTTCCTCGCTCACGATCGAGAAGACATTGATCAAAAATTTCAGAAGGCCATCGAAGGAAAGAATGCCCGGGCTGAACGGCGCTATCGGAGAAAAGACGGAACCTTGATTGATGTAGAAGTGAATATAAACGTCATTACCTATGGAGGCAAAAAAGTCCTTAGTGCTGTGGCTCGTGACATCACCGAGCGCAAGCGGGCAGAAGAAGAAAGGAAAAAGCTCGAAGCTCAATTCTTTCAGGCCCAAAAGATGGAAGCCATCGGCACGTTGGCCGGAGGCATTGCCCATGACTTTAATAACCTCCTGACGGCCATTCAGGGCCGTACCTCCCTCATGCTTTATACGATTGATTCCGGTCACCCCCATTTTAAGAACCTCAAAATAATCGAGGATACCGTAAAAAGGGCCGCCGATCTCACCAGCCAACTTTTAGGATTTGCCCGGGGAGGAAAATACGAAGTTAACCCTGCTGATTTAAATGAGTTAATTGAAAAAAGTTCAGAGCTGTTTGGCCGAACTAAGAAAGAGATCACCATCCACAAGAACTTTCAATACGGTCTCTGGAGGGTAGAATTAGACCGGGGTCAAATTGAGCAGGTGCTGTTAAACCTTTTTGTGAATGCTGCTGATGCCATACCCAAAGAAGGGGATGTATACCTTAGAACCGAAAATGTCACCATTGATGAAAAGTACATCAAACCGTTCCAAATCACTCCCGGGCCGTATGTAAAGATCACGGTAACGGATACCGGGATAGGGATGGATAAAGAGGTTCAACGGAGGATATTTGAGCCCTTTTTTACCACAAAAGAGATGGGAAGAGGAACAGGCCTTGGACTTGCCTCGGCCTATGGGATTGTAAAGAACCATGGGGGATTTATCAATGTGTACAGTGAAGTCGGGAAAGGGACAACGTTTACCATATATCTTCCGGCATCGGAAAAGGAAGTAACCAAAGAAAAGGAAGTAGATACCGAAATCGTAAAGGGAAAGGAGACAATACTGCTCATAGATGATGAAGAAATGATTATAGATGTTGCAGAAAGGCTCTTAACCCATCTGGGTTACCAGGTATTATTGGCGCGAAGCGGGCAAGAAGCGATTGAAGTGTTTAAAGAAAATAATGACAGGATTGCTTTGGTAATTCTGGATATGATCATGCCGGAGATGGGAGGTGGGGAGGTATATGACCGGTTGAAGGAGATCAAACCGGGAGTAAAGGTGCTGCTTTCGAGTGGGTACAGTATTAATGGCCAGGCGAAGAAGATCATGGAACGAGGGTGTGGTGGGTTTATTCAGAAGCCTTTTGAGATTAGAGAGCTTTCGCAGAAGATCAGGGAGGTGCTGGAGAAATAGTTCGGAGTTATTAGTTGGGAGTTGGGAGTGGGGAAGTTCGGAGTTGGAGAAGCTTATAATCAACATTTTTTAAAAGGAGGGACAAACGTTATGGTGAGACTTAAGACGGCCCTACTTACATTTTCTCTGCTATGTTTTACCGGTCTGCTTGCTTTTGCAGTTGGACAATTGATGAGTGTTCAAGTGAAGGAGGGACATATGAGGTCTCTGCCTTCGTTCTTAGGCACTATCGTCGGTAAACTTGGTTATGGCGACCAGGTTCAGGTGTACGAGGAAAAAGGTACCTGGGCCAAGGTCGGATTGACCGGAAGCAGTTCTCAGGGATGGGTTCATATTTCCGCTTTAACAGAAAAGCGGATCGTGCTCAAACCCGGAGCAGAGGACGTAGAGAAAGCAGCTTCCAGCGATGA
>JAZDOO010000279.1:0-11774 GCA_043798555.1 Pseudomonadota bacterium
ATAAAAATAACTCAATCTGATATTTTTCTTCCCCGGATTTTTCTGCCTGCAGCCTGACGATTTTTTTCTCCTGAGGGAAAACCGCATAAACCTCATCCAGCACCGGGATATGATAACACCCTTCCTTTCGGTCAAAAGCAACCTTGCAGTTCCGGCATATGAGTCCTGGATCAGCCTTCGCGATTTTTTCCCAGAGCTGGTTATCTACGATGAAATGCTGGGGGGTCTCGTCGTATCCTGTCAAAACAAGCCTCCCTTCTATTCTTCGGGTTCTTATTTATGGCATAAAAATTCATAAAACTTCAAATTTGTAAGAATGTCAATGCTGTCCTATTTAGCCAGTGTAGTGTGACAGAAATGAAGGTTATCTGCATTTCAGAGGTGCCATAGTTCAGAAATTTTCATACCTGCTCAACAAAATTTCTTTCTGCATTAATTTTTTAAATTTACCGAATAGTTTCAATGAATTACAGATAACATGGGTTAAAAACACTGGAAACGATAAAATTTTCCTTGACAGAACTTTGAATTTAATATTGTATACAAATACAATTTAAATGCAATTAAATATGACTTTGACGATCGAGAGAATAGAAAAACCAAAAAATCTCCAAAAACATGTATATCATATTCTTAAAAACTACATTACCCATCCTGATGTCCCTCCGGGTACCCATCTCTACGAAGAGAAACTTGCTAAAGAAATCGGCGTAAGCCGCACTCCTGTTAAAATTGCCTTAAACCTTTTAGAAAAAGAAGGCTTTGTTGTTATCCAGCCCAACAAAGGGGCTTTTAAGGTCCATTTTCACTTTCAGGAAATCAAAGAAATTATAAAAATACGGATGACCCTTGAATGCCTTTCTTTGGAGATTGGTGAATTTTTGGGAAATCAGGAAATGGTAACCGCGTTGGAATGTTCAATTCCTGATATAGATTCGTTCATAACGGAAGAAAACTTAAGAAACTATGTTGAATTAGATAGGCAGTTTCACGAAGACCTCATTAAAATTGGAAATAGTCAATGGCTCAACCGCATGATTAAAGATCAAGATCCTATTTTCCATATGATTAGGCAGTTGAGCCTTCGGGATATTAACCGAATTAATTTATCAATTAAGGCACATAAGAGGATCGTAGAACCATTAAAGAAGGGTAGAATTTCGTTAACCCAAACGCGTATTCGTGAGCATTGGAAGTCTGTCATAAAATATCTTGAACAGAATCACAAGAATACGCCAGGACTTTTTCTTTAATTGGATAGTCACCTGTTTTCGGCAATAGCTTTTGAAATTCTTTCTTGACGAATGATGCGTGATTAAGCATTATATCTAACTAATTGAAATCTGTTACCAAAAGGGATGAGTGGATAGAGAATGAAACATTCTATAATTTTAACAGTAAACGGAGATACCTACCATTTAGCAGTTGATTCCTGGCGCACCCTAAATGAGGTGCTCCGCGAAGACCTTAACCTCATCGGGACTAAGTTCGGCTGCGGGTCCGGGGACTGCGGGGCTTGTACGGTTATTGTAGAAGGAAAAACCATGCTATCTTGACTCACCTTAGCAGTGGAAGCTGATGGAAAGAGTATTACCACGGTGGAAGGTCTTGCCCCATCAGGTGAGGAATTACATCCTATCCAAGAGGCTTTTATTGAAAAAGGAGCTATTCAGTGTGGCTTTTGCACCCCCGGCATGGAGCTTTCCGCCCTCTATCTTCTGAGCCACAACCCCTCCCCAAATGAGGAAGAGAGCCGGACTGCCCTTTCGGGAAATCTCTGCCGGTGTACCGGCTACTACAAGATTGTAGAGGCCATTTCTGCTGCTGCTGAAAAGATGAAAAAATCTACCTGAGGGAAGGAGTCTATTCGTGACACTCTCAAAATTTGACTATTTCGCACCTGAAAATATAGAAGAAGCCAGTCAATTGCTTCTGGAAATGGGAAGCGGGGCCATGGTTATGGCCGGAGGGACCGATCTTTTGGTAAAGATTCGCTATGGAATGGCAAGACCCAGAGCGATTGTAGGGCTTAAGAGAATTAGAGGCCTGAACCACATCTGGTTCGATAAGAAAAAGGGGCTCGCTATCGGAGCCACGACTCTGCTTGCCGATGTTGCCTCTTATCCCATTATCTTAAAAAAATATCCCGCTATTGCTTATGCTGCCCAGGTAACCGGTACGGTTCAGGTACGAAATATGGGAACAGTGGTCGGTAACCTGTGCAATGCTGCACCCTCGGCTGATAATGCACCAACTCTGATGGCTATGGAGGCGGAGGTGATCATCGCAAGCCCGAAAGGAGAACGGCGACTCCCTTTAGATCAGTTTTTTAAGGGGTCAGGACTTACTGCCCTGGAGCCCGGGGAAATAGTAACATCCGTATTTATTCCCTTGCCGCCACCTCGTTCCGGCACATCATACCAGCACATTTCCGCCCGAAGCAAAGTGGATATTTCTGCAGTAGGGGTGGGAGTCATGGTTACTATGGATGGGGAGCGTTGTGAGCAGGCCAGGATAACACTCGGAGCTGTCGCCTCCACTCCTATCAGAGCCTTGGAGGCTGAGAACCTGATTCAGGGAGAAAACTTGACGCCCCACCTTATGGAAAGGGCGGGAGTAGTGGCTTCGAAAGAGGCAAAACCGATTACGGATATCAGAGCCACCGCCGAATACCGAACCAGGATGGTTGCAGTTTTGACTAAGAGAGCACTCGTTGAAGCCAGAAAAAGAGCAACCACATAGTAAAAGGGGACGAATAGTATGCGCCAGTTTTCCATAGTGGGAAAAGATATACCAAGAACCGATGGTTGGGCCAAGGCTACCGGTACGGCACTGTACACTGATGATATTAAGTTGCCGGGTATGCTCTATGGTCGCATCTTAAGAAGCCCGGTTGCCCATGCACGCATCGTTCATATTGATACGAGCAAGGTCAAGTCCCTCCCCGGGGTAAAGTGTGTAATTACTGGAGAAGATACCCCCAAAATTAAATACGGCAACTGGCGCCTATTTCCAGCCACTCAGGACGAATACCCTCTGGCGGTGGGGAAAGTGCGGTTTATTGGAGACGAAGTGGCTGCGGTTGCAGCGGTGGATCGGGAGACTGCCCAGGAAGCCTTAGAGCTAATCCGGGCGGAATACGAGGAGCTGCCGGCGGTCTTTGACATTGATTCCGCTATCGCTGAAGGAGCGCCGGTAATCCATGAAAGTTCTCCTAACAATATCAGCATCACCCGTAATATCCAGTACGGCGATGTGGAGAAGGGCTTCACAAAATCAGATTATATTCGGGAAGATGTCTTTACCGTTCACGCGGTTAACCATGCTTACTTAGAGCCGTGTTCCACTGTAGCCCAGTGCGACCTTGATGGACGGATCACCCTCTGGACCTCCACTCAGACACCTTATATTGTTCAGTGTCTTTTGGCCTCTACGTTGGATATGCGGGAAAATGATGTGAGGGTAATTAAACCTTATGTAGGCGGTGGCTTTGGTGGAAAGATGGAGCTGAGGCCATGGGAATTTTGCGCTGCCTTTATGGCGAAAAAGACCGGCCGTCCCGTGAAATTTACTCTTACCAGGGAAGAAGAACTCACCACGGGAAGGAGAAGGCATCCCATGCGAATTTACTCCAAAGTGGGATTCAAGAAGGATGGCACCCTGGAGGCAAAAGATTTAAGGATTCAGCTGGATGGGGGAGCATACAACAGCATGGGACCCACCGCCACCTTCTTATGTGGCAATTTTGGAGCCATGCTCTACCGCTATCCCAATTATCGTTTCTTAGGTGAGCGAGTATATAGCAACAAACCTCCTGCGGGAGCCATGCGAGGATTTGGAGCACCCCAGTCCCTCTTTGCTACCGAGACTCAGATGAATATGGCAGCGAAAGAATTGGGTATAGACCCTATTGACCTGAGGATTAAAAATGCGATGGTTATCGGTGATACCATTCCTGAGGTAGCCACCATTTCCAGTTGTGGATTTATCGAGTGTCTCAAAGAGGTGGCCAAGATGAGCAACTGGAAAAAGAAAAGAAAAACCCTGAAGGACGGAAAAGGTATTGGTATTGGATGCTATAGCTTTATCACTGGCGGGGTATTTAACTGGTTCAATACCCAGTACCCATTTGCTGCCGCTGAGGTAAGGGTCTTTGCAGATGGAACGACCCATCTTCTTACCATGGCATCGGATATTGGTCAAGGCTCCGATACTGTTTTGAAACAGATTTTAGCCGAAGAGCTGGGCCTTAAAATGGAGGATATACGGATAAGCTCGGCAGATACGGCCATGACTCCTCAAGCCGACCTGGGAACGTGGGGAAGCCGGGTTACCCTTATGACTGGAAATGCTATCATTGAGGCGGCCAGGAAAATTAAAGAGATGCTATTTAATGCCTTATCAGCCCGTTACAACTTAAATGTTATCTACGATATGGAGTGCAAAGAGGGAAGGGTTTTTGCAAAGGGAAGACCTGACCGGGGACTAACGTTTGGTGAAGCGGTAGCTCTGGCTCAGAAGGCTAACCGGGGAAAACCTCTCATAGCGCGTGGCTACTATACTCCCAGAGGAAAAGGACTCGTAACTCCTGCTTTCAGTTTTGGTGCCCAGGTGGCAGAAGTGGAAGTAGATATGGAAACCGGACTGGTGGAGGTGAAAAAAATGTGGACTGCCCATGATTGTGGCACGGTGATCAATCCCCAGGCGGTAGAGGGCCAGCTTGGAGGTTCCATTCACATGGGCCTGGGATACGCCATTTCGGAACAGATCGTGATGGAGGAAGGAAAAACCCTAAATAAAACCTTTCTTGACTATAAAATTCCTCACGCAGTAGATATGCCCACGAGCAGATCGGTTTGTATTGAAACCTATGAGCCGGAAGGGCCCATGGGAGCAAAAGAGGCTGGAGAAGGCCTTGCCATCCCCACTGCACCGGCAATTTCTGAGGCAGTCTTCCATGCTACCGGGTACCGGTGTAAGAACCTTCCCATAACACCAGAAAAGATTCTTAGGGATATAGGAGCATTGCCCTCAAAGTAAATTTCCCTCTCATCATCAAACTGAATGCTGATCCACCGCTGCTAAAGAGGGAAGTTATTCTTGCATTGAAAAGGTGAACTTTTTCTTCAGAAAGCAAGGAGTACCACTGTTAATTCCCGAAGGCAAGAGAGGAGAGGATCTTCATGAAACTTAAACAGATATCCATCTTTATTGAGAATCAGCCCGGAAGACTGTTTGAAGTAGCTCGTGCTCTGGGTGAGGCAGGAATAAATATCAGAGCTACCGCTCTGGTAGATACTGGAGATTATGGGGTTCTTCGGCTTCTTGTTTCGGATGTAGCTGCCGCGCTGCGAATTATGATGAAAAAGCACATGCCTGCCCGTGTAGATGAGGTGGTGGCCGCTGAGATAGTGGATGAACCGGGGAGCCTTGCTAATCTGCTCAAACCACTTCTGGATGCCCAAATAAACATTGTCTATACCTACTCCTATATAGAACATGATGCTGGAAAGGCAGTAATGATCTTTCGTTTCAGCGATAATGATAAAGCCACTGAGATCTTAAAAGCGAATGGTTTTAAGCTTTTAGATGAAAGCTCATTGTAAATCCTTAGGAGGGGAATGTTAACATGACTAAAAAATCGAAATTTCACCCTCAATCATTTGCAGTGGTAGGCGCTGGCCCGGTAGGGTGCATTGTTGCTGCTTTCCTGGCGAAAGGTGGATATGAAGTGACTCTCTGTGATGTTTTCCCCGAGTTGACCGAATCGGCAGTGAGTCGTGGTATCCTCATTGAAGGAGCAGTAACTTTGCAGCAGGCGGTCACCCGGACCATTACCAATATTGATGCTCTTGCCAGGCATATCCCTGATGTCGTCATTTTAACAGTGAAGGCCCATGCGCTACCCCTTATTTCCTCAGTCATTGAAAGCTTCTATCAAGAAGGATTGTATGTGGTGAGCTGGCAAAACGGCATTGATACTGAGCTGGTTATCGCCCAAGCCCTCGGGAAAAAGCCGGTGATGAGAGCCGTGGTAAATTACGGGTGTGAGCTTGTGGGTCCGAGTCATGTGAATATGACTTTCCACCACCCCCCCCACTACCTTCAGGAACTTGACCCAAGCTCACGACCTGTGGCCATAGCTATTGCCGACGTACTGACCGAATGCGGTCTCACAACCAATCACACCGATCACATTGTCCCCATGGTCTGGCGTAAGTCAGTGGTAAATGCCTGTTCCAATGCTGTATCGGCAATAACCGGAAGAACGGTTGCCCAGACTCTTAATGACCCCATTGTTTTTCGAATTGTCAACGCTTTGATCAAAGAATGCGTAAATGTGGCCCGAGCTAATGAAATTTTTTTAGGATGGGATTTTTATCCTTTCTGTATGGAGTACATGAAAATGGCAGGTGATCACAAGCCCTCCATGCTTGTGGATCTTGAAATGAAACGCAAAACCGAGATTGATTTCATTAATGGAAAGATTGTTGAATACGGAGAGCGCGTAGGTTTGGAAACCCCTTACAACCTCACCATCACTTCGCTGGTAAAAGCCCTAGAGGCTAAGTAGTACGGCTTTGAGGTTAGACGATAAGGAGATAAGTTATTTCAATAGTAGTGTATCAAAATGAGGAGGGAGAAATGGTATGGAATGAAAAGTTTGAGTGCATGCCTTTGGAGGAACTTCAGAAATTTCAATTAGCAAAGCTGAAGGAAACGGTCGGGTGGGCCTATGAACGTGTCCCTTTTTATCACCGTAAGCTGGAGGAAGCGGGCGTTCGAGTCAAAGATCTCCAGAGTCTGGAAGATGTGAGCAAACTTCCTTTCACTGTTAAAAATGACCTGAGAGATCATTATCCCTTTGGCCTCTGTGCAGTCCCTCTCAAAGATGTGGTACGGATTCAAGCTTCTTCAGGCACCACCGGAAAGCCGATCACCGGTCCCTATACCCGTGAAGACATGGAGCAATGGTCCGAATGTACGGCCCGAGATCTTTGGGCAGCCGGGGTACGGCCAGAAGATATTGTCCAGGTCTCCTACGGTTACGGTCTATTTACCGGAGGATTTGGCTTTCACCACGGCGCCACGCGAATTGGTTGCGCAGTAGTACCTACCAGTTCGGGCCAAACTGAGCGCCAGGTAATGATCATGAAGGACTTTGGGGCTACCGTATTAGCGTGTACTCCTTCCTATGCTCTCACCATCGCGGATCGATCCGAGGACATGAAAGTAGATATAAGAGAACTCCCTCTGCGAGTTGGTATTTTTGGTGCCGAGCCCTGCACCGTCGCCATGCGCAATGAAATCGAGGAACGTATGGGGATAAAAGCCATGGAGGCTTACGGCCTCACCGAACTCGGCGGTCCCGGCGTTGCTTTTGATTGTCAAGTCCAGGATGGGCTTCACATCAATGAGGACCATTTCTATCCGGAAATTGTTGATCCTAATACCCTCAGGCCCCTGCCAATCGGGGAAAGGGGGGAGCTCGTCCTCACCTCTCTTCAGCGTCGGGCCATGCCCATGATTCGCTATCGCACCAAAGATATCACCCGACTTCGAAAGGAGCCCTGTCCGTGTGGTCGGACTCTTATTAAGATGGACAAGATTACCGGCCGCACTGATGATATGCTTATCATCAGTGGGGTGAATGTATTCCCCTCTCAGATTGAGTCACTCCTGCTCGACCTCGAGGAAGTAGAACCCCAGTATATACTGATAGTCCGCAAAAAGGGACACCTTGATCACCTTATTATTGAAGTAGAGGTAAAAAAGCACGTGTTTGATGCAGGTCCGGCAGAGCGCACTAAAGTCGCAGCCAAGATTGCCGACTATATTAAGGGAATGGTGGGAATAAGTGTGGAAGTTATTGCAGTAGCACCAAAGAGCCTCTCTCGCAGCGAAGGCAAAGCCCAGCGGGTTATTGATGAAAGGTAATTATTAAATCACTTATGGGAGGTTGATTATATGAAGCTCAAACAGATTTCTATCTTTATTGAGAATGCACCTGGTCGCTTGTTTGAGGTAACCAATGCCCTTGGAGAAGCGGGAATTAACCTTAGAGCCCTTAACTTGGTAGATACTGGTGATTTTGGAGTACTTCGTCTTTTGGTTTCTGACCTTGCCACTACCAGGCGGATCGTGATGAAGAAACATCTCCCTGCCCGAGTGGATGATGTGGTGGCTGCGGAGATTGAAGATAAGCCTGGAAGTCTCGCCCGAGTACTTAAGCCGCTCCTGGATGCGAACATAAATGTAGTATATATGTATGCTTTTATCGGCCTGTCCGCCGGTAAGGCTATCATGATCTTTCATTTCAGCGATAATGATAAGGCAATCGAAATTATGCAGGAAAACGGCGTAAGACTTTTAGATGCTGAATCATTTGGAATGCTGGAAACAGAAGTCCAGGGTTAAGGCGATCAAAACGTCCGGTCCCTTTTATAGGGATTCTGGTGGTTTCATTCCCTATACAAAAAAGGAGAGAAATAACTATGGAGGAACCAAACTTTCGCCCTCAATCATTCGCAGTAGTAGGAGCCGGACCAGTTGGGTGCATTGTTGCGGCCTTCCTGACAAAAGGTGGGTATGAGGTTACCCTGTGCGATGTGGTACCCAACCTAATCGAACCTGCTGTGAGTCGTGGAATTATCATTGAAGGTGCAGAAACCTTGCACCATGCAGTCTCGAGAACCTGTACCAGTGTTGACGATCTTGCGGACTATAATCCCGATGTGATTTTTCTCACCGTAAAAGCCAATGCCTTACCCCTGATTGCCTCGGCAATTGAAGGGTTTTACCGGGAAGGAATGTACATAATTTGCTGGCAAAATGGCATTGATATTGAGTTAGTTGTTGCTAAAGCGATAGAAAAAAAGCCGGTTATGCGGGCGGTAGTAAACTATGGATGTGGCCTTCTGGCACCGTGTCATGTCCGCATGCCATTTCACCATCCTCCCCACTATATCCAGGAACTCGACCCCGAATCAAAGCCTGCCGCCATTGCCATTACTGAAACGCTCACGAAATGTGGCCTTCCTACCAATCATACTGATCAGATTATCTCCATGGTCTGGTGCAAGTCCATTCTGAATGCTTCTATGAGCCCCGTATGCGCAGTTACCGGACTGACCATGAAACAAGCCATGAATGATCCCATCGTATTTCAGGTCATTGATTCCCTCGCCAAAGAGTGTATTCAGGTAGCCCGCGCTAATGAGATCCCTCTGGGCTGGGAATATTTTGGTAAAGGAATGGCGTACCTGAAAGAGGCAGGTGACCACAAGCCTTCCATGCGTATTGATATTGAAATGAATCGCCGGACAGAAATTGATTTTATCAATGGAAAATTTGTGGAATACGGTGAACAAGCGGGTATAGATACACCCTATAATAAGACCTTGAGAGCCCTGGTAAAGGCCCTGGAGCCAAAATAGAATTCTTATTTATAGCATTTTTGCCCAAAATAAAGATTGCTTTGGCTTTGCCTCGTCCGCCTTGGCGGAACAAACTTATTAATAACGCTATGTTAGTGTCATTGCCAGGAGTCCCCGTCAGTGGCGGAGACGACGTGGCAATCTCAAGGTTTTCTAATCTTCGAAAAGAAAGCGAACATGAGAAAAGAATTTGCTGCTACCCAGACCTTAAAAAAGGTGATGGTTGATTATTTTTATGAGTTAGACGAAGCCGCAAAATCCGGAGCCAAAAAGGTTGCCTGGTGTACCAGCGTGGGCCCTGCGGAGCTCCTGAGAGGCATGGGCTTTTTGGTTTATTTCCCGGAAAATCACGGTGCCATGTTAGGGGCCACCCGAATGGCGGCGGATTTAATTCCCTATGCCAATGCGATCGGTTTTTCGCCGGATATTTGTTCCTATTTGACCAGCGACATTGGCTCTTTTATCCAGAAGAAAACTCCCCTCACGACGGCTTATAACATTGCGTCAATACCCAGGCCAGACGTATTGGTGTTTAATACTAACCAGTGTAGGGATGTCCAGGACTGGTTTGCCTGGTACTCACGGGAGTTTCAGGTACCCCTCATGGGAGTCCATACCCACAAGGGTATTAGTACGATCCGGGGCTACCAGATCAAGGATATTGCGCAACAGATAGAAGACTTAGTGCCGAATCTGGAAGGGGTGAGTGGTATAACGTTTGATATTGATCGTTTTAAAGAGGCGGTAGGACTATCCAAACAAACCTCGCAGTTGTGGCGAGCTTGTCTGGAAACAGCAGCGGCGATTCCCTCTCCCTGGACTTTTTTTGATGCTACCATTCACATGGGGCCAGCCGTAGTGTTACGGGGCTGCAAAAAGGCGGTTGAGTACTATGAAACGCTTTTACCCGAATTAGAAGAAAGGCGCACAAATAGAATCGCTGCTGTGGAGTGGGAAAGACACCGGCTCTACTGGGAAGGAATGCCTATCTGGGGTAAATTACGATCCCTGTCCGAACTCTTTTCCTCCCTGAAGACGTGTGTGGTGGCTTCTACCTATTGCAGTAGCTGGGTATTTGACCAGCTCGATCCCGCAGAACCCTTTGAGAGCATGGCACTGGCTTACACAGAGCTCTTTATTGTGAGGGATGATGCCTACAAAGAGCAGTACATTAAGCATTGCCAGGACCTCTTCAGATTTGACGGGATCGTTTTTCATGATGCTAAAACCTGTCCTAACAATACCAACAGCAGGTACGGTATGCCGGAAAGATTGCGTGAGAAGCTAAACATCCCCACCCTCACTATTTACGGTGATCTCAATGACTTACGGTGCTTTTCAGAAGAACAAACGAAAATGAGTATCGAAGCCTTTATTGAACAACTGGAAGGAAAATGAGCTCCCGGGCACTTTTTGTTGGTACTGATGTAGGAGCATCGAGAACTAAGGTAGCGATCCTCGATTCCCAGGGAAAGTTGATGGGCCAGGCAGTGAGAAAATCAGGAAGCGATTTTGCTCATACTGCTCAACTGTGTCTGGAAACAGCATTAGCCATAGCCAATGCTAAAGAGAAAGACATTGCTAAAGCCGTGTCCACAGGATATGGAAGACGAAATGTCTCGTTTGCCCACGAGAGCAGAACCGAAATCGGCTGTCATGCCAAGGGGTGCTACCACTACTTCCCCATGGCAATCACTATCATTGATATTGGAGGGCAGGACAATAAAATTATCAAGCTGGATAAAGAAGGCCGCCGCCTGAGTTTCAAAATAAATCGGAAATGTGCAGCGGGAACAGGAGCATTTCTTGAAGAGATGTCCGCTCGCCTTGATATCCCTCTGGAAACAATGGATGAGTTAGCCCGACAATCAGACAATATGGTTGAACTGGGAAGCTATTGTACTGTTTTTACTGCTACCGAGGTATTAGAGAAGATCGGACAGGGGAAGAAGGTACCGGACATCGTAAAAGGCCTCTTTTTTTCCGTGATCAGGAGAATCCTGGAGATGGATTCCCTTACTGAAAAGGTTGTCATGACCGGGGGAGTAGTGGCCCATAATCCGTATTTAGTCAAGATGGTAGAAGGGATCATCGGACGAGAAGTACTGGTTCCCGAATACCCACAGTTAACCGGTGCCGTGGGAGCCGCCCTCTTTGCCATTGCAGGAGCAGAGGAGGAATCTGAAAATGGATAGGAGCACATGGATGCATGTGGGAACTGTTTTAAAAATGAATGCCATTAACTATCCCGATAAACTGGGATGGCAGGACAAATGCAATGAATATTCCTTTAAGGAGTGGGATGAACGATCCTGCCGGCTGGCAAACGGCCTGAAG
>JAZDOO010000401.1:0-2787 GCA_043798555.1 Pseudomonadota bacterium
TTTTTGATTCAAAATCATATGTTGACCTTATTCCTATTTTCTCCATCACTGGAGATCCCCCGCCGTGAATGCCAGCATACTGAGCCCAACCGCAGCTTGCTGAACATGTAAAATCAGAAATGAAGCGAAAGAGTCGATGCATTTTCTCCGAAGAGACTTCAGGGTTTCGTCTGATATATTTTTCCAAATAATGGCTGAGATCAGGATTTAACCAATCTTCCTCTGGGGGGAGGGTAGATGGAAGCCCGCCAGCGATTGATGCCAAAATTTCGTATTCATGATAGACATTAATACCAGCTAAGTATCTTCCAGCATTTGAATATAAAAATTTAGGTTTATAAATTCCTGACGCCGTTTTTTCTGCTCTTGCCGCTGCAGCAATCCCTGACGCGTAAACCAACTCACCGATGATAGCTAACTCGGTCAGTTCATCTTGGATATGGGGTGCGTTGCCAACACCGCTATATTCCGCCACAAGGGCTGCCGCACCCATAATTATGTCAGTCAAAGCTGGTTTGCACCCGCAATAGGAGTGCCGATGAAAGCCGGCAAATGTGATTGCCATTGGGCCAGCAAATTCCCATTCTCCGCACATGAACACTCTTTCCCAAGGAATAAATACGTCGTCAAAAATCAAAAAGGATTCAGCCACCCCATAATCATTATAGGGTGCCTGGAGCTTTATACGAGGACGGGGGCTGGTTATCCGGGAAATCACTTTAAT
This sequence comes from Pseudomonadota bacterium, assembly GCA_043798555.1. Lineage (GTDB taxonomy): Bacteria > Desulfobacterota > WTBG01 > JAGOGO01 > JAGOGO01 > JAZDOO01. The sequence goes on from JAZDOO010000401.1 coordinate 725, forward strand.
GTTATCCGCATCCGCCGGAACTGCGAAAGAAACAGCCCAATCACCTTCCTTTTCTGTTAGGGTGCGCGTAGGAATGATTAAGTGTTCATCTACATAAGGCCCCATGGTAATATGAATTTTTGCCCCCCTAACTACGATTCCTTTCCGATTTTTATTAACAATACGTAAGTAAAGATCAGGATCTTTTTGTTGATGCGGTCTCGCTTTCCTATCACCTTTTACATCGGTCTGAGAGGTACTTCCCACAAGATCATTTCCTTGGTAGTACTTCAGAAATTCAAGGAAGTGATCATGGTATTCCGTCCCTTTTGCAACGTCGATCTCCTTGGTAATGACCCCAATGGCATTGAGGGTGTCCGTGGCCATACAGCGCTGAATACACCCCCCCACTTTATGGCATAGCTTTCTTTTCATCTCTTGTTGTTTATAGAGATCGTCAATGCTAAGGTTTAAAGATGTAAATCGGCTTATGGGTTCACCTGTGAGATGTGATTCGGTAACCATAAGATCCTTAAATTTTGGATCTTGTGCTAAATCAAATGTAAGTCTGAGAACATTGATTGGTTTATCAAGTACTGGGTCGTCTCTTCTAATTTGCCTTCCGTATGCATATACGTTAGGTTTCATCTTTTTTAAACGTTCAATATATTCCACCGAATTACTTAACGCCATTATTTTGTCTCCTCTACTTGTATCTTATAAAACCTTTATTTTCCACTATTTCACTATGTTAACCGTGAGAAAAAAGCTCTTCCATCTCAATCTTGTTTGTTTTGCTAATTATGAAATGGTTAGCTTACAATGTGCCCTCCATCAATTACTATCACAGATCCAGTCATGAAGTTTGAGGCATCAGATGCTAAAAGCAGTGTAACTCCACGAATCTCTTTGGGATCTCCAAGACGACGCATAGGGATCTTGTTAATGACCTTTTGTCCCGCTGGTGTTTGGAAGAATTCTCGGTTCAAGTCTGTTAAAAAATACCCCGGACAGATGGCGTTGACCTGAATGTTAAAACGCACCCACTCCAAGGCTATCGTCTTGGTGAAAAGGATCAGCCCTGCTTTAGCTACCGTATATAGGCTGTTGTATATGACTGGTATGAGGCCAAAGATGGAAGCGATGTTGATGATCTTTCCGTATTTATTTTCGATCATATGGTGTCCAATAGCCTTGGTGCAAAAGACATGCCCCTTCAGATTCACATCCATTACTCGGTCCCACTTTTCTGGAGTCAAATCGACAACCGGTGATTCTCCGGCAATCCCGGAGTTGTTGATCAGAATGTCGATGTGACCGAAGGCCTTGACCGCATCGCTTACGGCCCTTTCAATATCCTCAAATTTCGATATGTCCATTGGGCAGACCAAGGCCTCTCGACCCATTTTCCGGATCAGGGTGGCCGTTTCATTTAGTCCTTCAATGTTCCGAGCTGCCAAAGCCACGTCTGCACCAGCTTCTGCCAGGGTCAAAGCCATCTCCCGGCCTAAACCCCGGCTGGCCCCGGAGACGAAAGCTTTTCTCCCCTTAAGCGAAAAAATCTCCATCATGGTTCTTACCTCTTGGCTTTTATTCAGTTTGGATACCTATAGATTTAATGCCCCTTAAAGATGGGAGTGCGTTTCTCCAAGAAAGCCGTGGCTCCTTCCAGAAAATCTTCTGTCTTTGCAACCTCATGTAAAAATCGTTGGCAGGTGATCCAGAAATCGTATAGGTGGCGTCCCAATGCCTGGTTGACCGTTTCTTTGATGATCCGTAAGGAAACTGGGGAGGATTTCATGATACTCTGGGCAATCTCCATGGTAGACTCCTTCAACTTATTCTGGGGAACTACCCGATTGATGAGCCCTATTTCCAAGGCTCGCTGTGAGCTGATAGGTTCTGCCGCCAGCAGGAGTTCCTGAGTGGCTTTGATTCCTACTATGGGCGGTCCGAAAACAGCAAATATAGGGGGCCAAGCTCCGATTCGGGCTTCTGGCTGGGCGAATCGAGCGCTTTCAGAGGCCAGAGCGATGTCTGTCAGGAGTACCAGTTCACATCCGCCCCCGTAGGCCAAGCCATTG
>JAZDOO010000049.1:0-3404 GCA_043798555.1 Pseudomonadota bacterium
GTTACAGGGACAGCAGACCCCACAAACACTTTCCTGTCAGACATGGGTTTCACTAGTAAAGGCGGCTGGAAGGGCTTCGCACAAAATCTGGGAGCCGGTGTGACTCTGGCAAGCAATGTACTTAGTCCAAACCCACTAGGGGTTCTATCGCAGTACGCCCTAGGTAAAGCATTTGGAAGTAAGGGTAAATCTGGCATAGACGCGCTTAGGGGTGACGAAGAATCGTATGAGCCTGTTTCTGACCTTGCCGATATTGGGCTTGGTGGCGGCGGCGGCGATGAAGGCGGATATAGCGGTGCGTGGGGTGATCAAGGAGGATCAGGTTTAGCCGGATTAGGATACGCCGCAGGCATGGGTTTTGGAGATTACGGGGCTGCGGGTTCTGATACTGGAGATTACGGGGGTGGTGAAGGTGACTGGTAGTAATGGTGGGGGAGATGCAACACAAACTATTTAAAGGGGTATAACCATGTCTAACGGGTATCCTGTTCAACGAGGTTTGGCCGATATCGGGGAATCGCTTTCAAGGGGATTTCGAGATATCGGTGAACGGAAATTGAAGTCGGAAGAATTGGCTTTGTTGCGAGAGTTGACCGGACTGCAATTGAGTAAAGGAAGGAGCCAGGAAGAAAGACTGGCAGGGCAGGAGGCCCGATTAAAGGAAATGTACGGGCTGCAATTGCCGGGGGTTCAGCGTCAGAGCGCGATGGATAAGGCTCAAATAGAACGAGAAAACTCGCCGGTAACGCTAGGTTCTCTGCTCCACGGTGATGCCGGAGCATTGCAACATTGGACAACTGTTCCAAAGGGGGAAACACAAAGCCTGACTCAAAAGTTCGGCGAAGTTACCGGCAGCGTGTACGACACCACACCTGACAGCCCAACCAGAGGACAGTTTGTTAAAAAAACTGATAAAAAGCCTATTCGATGGATTGATATTGAGCCTATGTGGGAGGAGATTACAAACCTGATCGGTGCCAACACGGACCCACTTACAGTAATTGAAGACCAGTGGGATAGGAAGCTCGCCAAGTTTTCGCAAATGACGAGGGAGGGTTTCCGCCCTGACGCCCCCGAGATGGTGAAACTTAAATCGGAGATGGCGCAGCTGACAAAAATCCTTGGAGATCCGAAAGCGCAAATAAAAGTTCTTACACGGCACAGAAATTCAATTGCGAAATGGAAAAACCCGCAAGCTCAAAAAGCAGTAGAACGGATAGATGGGAACATACAGGAATTAAGAAAGTTAAGTATCATGGGAGCCGAGAAAAAGGAAGCGCGGGTATGGGAAAGGGAAAAATTAGATATTGAAGAACGCGGCAAAACACGTCGTGAAGAGATGAAACAAGCTGGGAAACTGTCCTCACAGGATAACCTCCAAAAAACCATGCTTGAAACCCAAATCAAGGACATAAACAAGGAAATCAGCAACCTACAGATGCGTAAGTATGACATAAACGAGATCACTTCTATCCTGAACGAGATTAATCCTAAATTGGTGTCAGGGCTTGGACGAGGAGTGAGCGACGAAATCTACAACAAGGCCATTATTGGGAGCTACCGTAATATACTCCTCCAACAAAAAAACGAACTAATGTCGCTATACCAGAAGGCTTATGGAAAAGGCGGGGGTGATGTGGTAGGCGGATTGACACCGCCGCCTGTTGGTCCTGGTGCAGTTCAAGGTAAGCCTGGAATTACACCATCACCTCCAAGCGGTATTCAAGCTAAGCCTGAAGTTGGGCCAGGACCTGGGGCATCTTCTTGGAAGGAACATTTACCCACTAAGGAAGCGGAAAGTGGGCAGGGGCTTGTTTCTGAATCGACAGCAGGTCCACAGTCTCTCGCAGGAGAGCTAGAAATACGGCCAGGTAGGGCAGACCAAATTGAAGTCAATGACCCAAGGGCCGGGTGGAGACTGCCTACCCCAGAGGAAGCCACGGCCATCCTTGAGTCTGGAAAACCCCTCACCAAAATGCAAAAAGCTAGACTGCATGACATCATATATCCATCGCTTCTTACGAGGGGTTTAAGGGCCTTACCGAAAGCGCAGTTTGTCCCAGGAGAAAGCGAAGAGGTTGAATATTCTGGTTTTAAAGTACCAAAATTCTAAGGAAAATAATCACAGATGAACGTATTTGACCAATGGAATCAAGATCCTGATTTTGTAGGGCTCCCAGGGGAGACCAAACTTGGGATTTTGAGCAATTATTTCAATAATAAAATGGTCGATGATGAGTTTCGGTCTCTTCCAGAGGAAACTCAGGGCCAAATTCGTTCAAGTTTTCTTGAAAAAGAAGGCGCAAGATTTCGTAAACCAGAACCCACCCTTGGCAGAATGGGTGGTGCTTTATTGGAGGGAGTAAAAGACCTTCCTCGTAATTTATGGCAAGCAGGGAGGGCGGTGTCCGAGTCTTTATTGGGAGAGGAATCCCCTACATCCAAGTATATCGCTGAGGTTGCTCAAGACCCCGTCATGGAACGAGACAAGGAATATGATGTTTCCTCCGGTTGGCTAGAGGATTTCGCCCGTATGATGCCCCAAATGGCGGCACAGCTAGTAGTTGCAGGGGCGACAGGTGGAGCAAGCGCAGGCTCACAGTTGACTGCGGCAGCGGCAAAAGCCGCCGGCAAAAGGGCTTTTCTAGCAAGCACAGCCTTTATGATTCCTCAGATTGCAGGTGGTAAGTATGAGGAATTAAGAAATCAGGGCATAGAGCCGGGACGGGCCGCGATAGCCGGATTCGCTGACGCTATTATGCAGGCCCCACTTGAGGCCATCGGTATTTCCAAGTTCTCGAAACTATGGAAGCCCCAGAAACTCCTTATCCAGAAAATAAAGGATATTGGCGAAGTGATGGGGACGGAGTGGCTGACCGAGTTTTTGCAGGCATACCCCGAATCAGCCACGGCAATATTCGGAGCGAACCCGGATAAATCTACCCTCGAACAAGCCGGAATGTTCATTGACCAGTTCTGGGAATCCACAAAGCAAGGGGCCTATGAAGGGACATTGACCGCGCCTTTTGCCCTGCTTGGATTAGGTGGAGGAACAGTTAAGGGTGGAGCACCCCCCCCTGTAAAGCGCCCGCTAAACCTCCCCAAAATAGCCGAAGACCTGAAGGGCGGAATCCTCCCGATCGAACGGGTCATGGAACTCCGGAACCGAGACGGCATAACCAGGGATGACCAAGACGCCCTAGACGAGATCATAGTCAACCATGTTGCTGCACAGCCCCTGATCCGCAAGGCCAAGGCACCGGAGGCGGTACAGGAGGGCATACAGGCCGGACCGGGAGAGGCGAGGAGCGCAGCGGTTGCCAAGCTGACTGAGGCGCTGACGGGGAAGCCGTGGAGACATCTCGTTCAGGCCCCGTTTTCCGAAGACCTTGACGCCGGAAAGG
>JAZDOO010000002.1:0-8546 GCA_043798555.1 Pseudomonadota bacterium
AAGCAGTTACGCAACCACGGTGCGAAGAAAGATCATTGATGTTGCCGGCAAGATCGTGCGGCACGCAGGCAGGACTATTCTTAAAGTAACTCGTTACAGTTGTAAGCATCTTGACTTTTATCAGCTATGGGCCAAAAGTGGACATCCACCTCAAATGGTGTTGCTGTAAGCAACCGAGACGCTTCGCTATCCCTGCGGGTTGATAAGACAGGCGCAGTGTGTCCAAAAAACTCTTTGTGCCCGGCGAAGAGCCATCTCAGTGTCTTTTTCCGGTGACAGACAGATAAAAACTCTTTCTTACTCGGCAATCCACCATCACTAACAGCGTAAATAGATGACCTTCAGGGAGTATATGACATTTTGGCAAAAGAATCGCTCAATTTAGGGCTCAATTAAGTTTGAAGTGTTTAAGATCCAGAAAGGAGTGAAAATGACATTGAGAAAGATTGAACGTACCCCCTCGGCTTATTCCTATCCCCTTCTCATCAAGAATCTAATCCGTACCCCTTTAATTTATTCTCCTGATCAGGAGATCATTTACAGGGATAAAGTGAGATATAATTATTCAACCTTAGCCAAGCGTGTATCCCAACTTGCAAACGCTTTGGAAAGCCTGGGTGTGAGACAAGGAGATACGGTTGGGGTCATGGATTGGGACAGCCACAGATACCTTGAATGCTTTTTGCCGTTCCCATGATGGGTGCTGTGTTACATACGATCAATATCAGATTATCGCCGGAACAGCTTATTTATACGATCAATCATGCGGAAGATGACGTCATCCTGGTCAATGCCGAGTTCGTTCCACTCCTGGAAGCCGTAAAAGATCAGTTTACGACCATAAAAAAAATCATACTCCTTACCGACGGGGGCACATCGCCTGAGACCGCTTTGACCATCGATGAGGAGTATGAAACTCTGATTGCCCAAAGCAGCACTGAATACGAATTCCCGGAGTTTGACGAAGACACCATGGCCACCACCTTTTACACGACGGGCACTACCGGGTTGCCCAAGGGAGTGTATTTCAGTCACCGTCAACTCGTGTTGCATACCTATGGACTAATGTCGGTCCTTTGCGCTTTCAAGACCCAAGGCAGCGTGAATTCCGGCGACGTGTATATGCCGTTGACAACACCCATGTTCCATGTCCATGCATGGGGCGTTCCCTATCTGTTCACCATGTTGGGGGCAAAACAGGTCTACCACTCCCCGGCCGCTATGAACCTGAGATGCTCTTGAAACTCATCGTTAGCGAAAAGGTAACCTTTTCCCACTGCGTTCCGACCATCATCCACATGCTGATACACAGTCCCGCTATAAAGAATTTCGATCTGTCTAATTGGAAGGTCGTGATCGGCGGTTCGGCGCTGCCTAAAGGACTTTGCAAGGCAGCCCTTGATCATGGAATCAATCTGTATTCAGGATACGGAATGTCGGAAACCTGTCCGCTACTTACTATGGCAAATCTCAAGCCGAATATGCTGGATTGGGAAACCGACAAACAGGTAGAAATTCGATGTCGCACCGGACTTCCTGTTCCTAATGTTAATCTTGAAATTATCGATTCGAAAGGAAGGGCACTACCCCATGATGGCAAAAGCACAGGAGAAGTTGTAGTAAGAGCCCCCTGGCTCAGCCAGGGCTATATAAAAGAGCCTGAAAAGAGCGAAGAGTTGTGGGCGAATGGCTGGCTTTATACCGGTGATATCGGTTATATTGATCCGGAAGGCTATCTGCAAATAACGGACCGGGCCAAAGACATGATCAAAACCGGTGGCGAATGGATTTGCTCCCTGGAACTGGAAGATATTATCAGCCAACACGAAGCAATAAGTGAGGCCACTGTAATCGGGGTTCCGGATGAAAAGTGGGGTGAAAGACCCCTTGCGATGGTGGTTCTAAGGGAAGAATACAAGGAAAAAATTAAAGAAGACGAAATTAAGAAATTTCTCATGAAATTCGTTAAGAACGGCACCATTCCCAAATACGGAGTGCCGGATAGGATTATTATTACGGGAGAGTATTCCGAAGACAAGTGTGGGGAAGATAGATAAAAAAACCATACGCAGGGGATTCAAATGATTGAGCAAAAAATCGCTAATAGATAAATCTATAAACTCGAGAGTCATGTTGATGCTGACCTTTGCAATTTTATACAAGCTTTGGTTCAGCTTGGTTTTAGGAACATATTCGAAAATAGCACTCAAGGTTAGTATAAATATTCTCAGGAGGAACTCAAATGAATTTTGAATTGACAACCGAGCAAAGGGATATCAAAAAGGCGGCCCGGGAATTTGCAGTGGGAGAATTCACTGATGTGGCCAGGGATTACGACATCAACGAAATATTTCCAAAAGAAATTATAAATAAGGCCCGCAAATTAGGGTTTATTGGCCTTTTCATTCCCGAGAAATACGGTGGCCCTGGATTTGGGTTCCTTGAACAGGCCATGGTAGTGGAAGAGTTCTCTCGAGTAGATCCAGGATTAGCGCTACAAATTAGCTCTGTTTCTTTTGGTTCCGAAGAGCTCTTGCTTTATGGAACAGAGGAACAAAAGAAAAAATTTCTTCCTACCCTTTTTGAAGGAGAAGCCATTATGGGTTTTGCCATTACCGAGCCCGATGCGGGAAGTGATAATGCCTCGGCGAGAACCACGGCGGTTAAGGACGGCAATGAGTATGTGATTGATGGGAACAAGGTGATGATTTCAAATGGCACCGTGGGAACCTTTTTGCTGGTGTATTGCCTTACTAACCCTGAGAAAAACTCAAAGACCGCCCGCCATAGCATTTTCATCGTTGAGACTGAGCGGAAGGGATATGAGGCGGATAAGATGTATGGGAAAATGGGGGTAAGATGTTCTGATACCGCGAGCATTTACTTTAATGATGTCCGGGTACCTAAGGAGAATTTGGTAGGAGAAGAAGGAAATGGGTTCACCCAGTTAATGCACTTTTTTGACCGCTCTCGTACTTACGTGGGTGGTTTTGGTTTGGGCCTCGCCCAGGGAGCCCTGGATATGGCGATAAAACAGGCGAAAGAGCGGAGGCAGTTCGGCAAGCCCATTGGAGCTTTTCAGGCCACCCAGTTCAAAATCGCTGAGATGGCGACCAAAATCGAGACTGCGCGTAATACGGTATACAAAGCCGCATGGCTGGTTGATCAGGGTAAGCCAGATACAAAACTAACAGCAATGGCTAAAATGTATGCTTGTCACATTGGGGTGGAGGTAGTTGACGAAGCACTCCAGCTTCATGGGGGTTATGGTTACTTTAATGATAATGATATCGAAAGATTCTATCGAGCGGCCAAAGTGCAGGAGATTTATGAGGGAACCAAAGAAGTCGAAAAGATAATCATTGCTCGAGAAATTCTGGGCAAACTATAATATATGTATAAAATATTATAAAAAAACGATTCCATTCTTCTCTTGGTTACTGACCTCCATAAGAGAATGAAACAATGGTGACCTTAACACAACCCCCTGTCTAAATACTCTGATTACATTGTTTTTGCATAAGTAGCTTAGGGGATCAAATCAGAGGGGGACTCTATTAGGAGAAAATAATGAATAGAACAAGGAGTAAATTGAATAAAAATATAGCCATTGTAGGAATAGGACACGGAAAGTTCGGTAAAAGGAGCGATGCCTCATTAAGAGAACTTGCTTTTGAGGCGGTGAAGGAATGTTTAGACGATGCAGAAATGAGTCTGGAAAGCATAGATAGTATGGTTACTGGCATCTGCTCTGAAGAATTTTCTCTCTCCCTTCAACCTTCTGCCCAGGTTCATGACTATCTTGGGTTCAATCCCAAACCCAATTTTCGGCAGGAAGCGGCCTGTGCGACGGGAAGTATGGCGATCAGAACAGGATGGATGACAATTGCGTCAGGCTTAGCTGATGTTGTTTTAGTTGTTGGAGTTGAAAAAATGTATGAGGTTAGCACCAGCGTTGCGACGGAAATTATGGGGAAGGGGGGAGATGCCACATGGGAATACCCATTTGGAATGACCTTCCCCGGGTACTACGCGATGATTGCCCAAGCCCATATAGCAAAATATGGCACAACCGAGGAACAGCTCGCTCTGGTGGCAGTGAAAAATCACTACTACGGGGCGATGAACCCCGTGGCTCACATAAGGAAGGAGATAACCGTAGAACAGGCCCTCAGCTCATTTATGGTCGCTCATCCCCTTAAACTCTATGATTGCAGTCTGATCACCGATGGTGCGGCAGCAATTCTTTTGGCGTCAGAAGAGAGGGCAAAAAGAGCTTCTAAAGAGCCAATTTGGATAGTTGGTTTAGGCTGCGGCACCGATGTTCAGCTACCGAAGAGGAAGGATATAACAAAGCTTGAGGCTGTGGTCAATGCGGCAAGACAGGCGTATGAGATGGCAGGAGTCGGGCCAGAGGATATTGATGTGGCGACTGTACATGACTGCTTCACCATCGCGGAGATTTGTGCATACGAAGATCTGGGGTTTTGTAAGAAAGGAGAGGGAGGTAAAATGATCAAGGAAAAGCAAACCTATATCGGGGGCAAGATACCTATTAATATTGATGGTGGCCTGAAGTCCAAAGGCCATCCGGTAGGAGCCACTGGTGTGTCTATGGCAGTTGAAATTACCAAACAAGTCCGAGGTGAGGCAGGAGATAGACAGGTAAAAGGGGCAAAGATTGGCTTAACCCATAATGTAGGGGGAAGCGGGCAGGTTGCAGCGGTGCATATTTATAGGAGAGACTGATCATGTCATTTATGGATTTTTCGCTCAGTATAAATGATACTAAGGTAAAGGATTTTGCCGACAAGCTTAGAGAAGGGAAAGTGATGGGTACGAAGTGTAAGGTGTGTGGGGGAAAATACTACCCGCCCAGTGCTGATTGCTGCAAATGCTTTTCTAGCGAGATGGAATGGTTTGAAATGACAAGCTTGGGACATTTAATCACTTATACCAAGATCTATGTTCTTCCAGAACATTTTGCCGACCATTTTACAAAAGCTCCTTTTTCGAAATATACGCTTGACCCTTGCCCAGTGGGAATCATAGAGGTTGAAGATGGGTTGAGGGTTATGGGGTGGATGCCTAAAATGAGCCTAAATGAAATTAAGATTGGTATGCCTCTTAGGATAACCGCAGAGATCCTGGAGGATGGTAAGGTGGTTATCGTATTTAAAGCTGCTTGATGAGATAGAGAAGCATTATGGGGTAGAAGATGGTCATCGATTATGGTAAACCTGAAGGGCAGAAGAATTCTGAAAAGTAAACAGGGATTATCACGGGTAATAAATAATATCACGATTTAGGCAAAAGAAAATTCCATGATCCGGTTACCCATCCAAGAGATGGGGATAGGGGGTAACGTTTTCACCCAATCCATAATAAGAGGGTTATGAGATTTTTTCCCGAAGCGGACATGGACCATATCAGGTGTCAAAGAGATTTCAGCCTCTCCTTCAATAAAGTTTCTAAACAAGGTTTTGGGCTTAGCCTTTTCATAAAAGCGGATTTGACTGCTAAAGATTTTATAAAGGGTATTAGCGATCAAGGTCATGGCAAGATCAAAGTCCACTTTAACCACTACCGGGGAGGAAAGGGCGTTAAGGTTAAAGAAATCAACGTTTTCCTGGATGTTGTTTTCAATGCGCCAACGTTTAGCGTAGATACCCAGGATTTCCTTGACCGGACTTTGGAAGTCGTTGGTGATCAGAAGCATGGGCAGTTCTCGCCCGGTGCCGGTAACCACGATTTGGCGAATCACCCCATCATATTCAGTTAAAGTGATTTGAGTTTCATGGACCCGCAGAAGTTGATGTTTTCGAGAAAGGATATCCAGGCGAATCATCTGCCACTGTTGAATGGCTTCCAGAGAGGAAAGGATTTTTTTGCCTCTTCGCTTCAGGGTAATAAAAATAATACCCTGCTGGTTTAAACGATTAAGATTGGTATAAGTAGTCAGCTTGGAATCAAAGACCAGGCACTGGGGAGGGAGGCCGATGGCCTTTTTATAGAAAGAGACAAAGGATAGGATTTCATCCGGGGCTTCGTCTTTTTTGATATCGCCATTGGAATAACACAAATAGGTCGTATCGAGGTCTTGGGCAAAAAAGGAGAGAACACTCTTCATGGCTTTGCCGCGAGTGGGTATCCAATGATTTTCCAGAGTGCTTTCTGCCCCGTAATGAGCAATGGAGTGGAAGTCAAGGTTAATATGACGACCAGGAAGGTGGCCTTGGTTGGAAAGGATTTTCACCCAGTTTCTGAGCAGGCAGACACAATGGCGGTGGGGATGGCGGTAGGAATACTGAGTGATGGCCGCGGCCTTGGGAAGGACATTGAGCCCGGCAAAGAGACCGATGCCATAGTCGAAGTTTAGATCATTAATATGGGAAAGTCGCTCTTTACCCAAAAGCTTTAGAGACAGATAGCTCAGCAGATAGGAAACCTTAGGGATCTGACGGGAGCCATAAAAGGAACTTTTCTGGAAAAGCTTATCGAGGCCGAGTTGGCAAATCAGGGGAACAAAGAGGAAAACACCTCCGTAATCAGTGGAAACCTCTTGGTGTTCAGCAAATCGCTCCACCTGGGCCATCTCGGTAGGTTCCTTGCCCGCTTGGAGGGCTTCCCTTCTTTCGGCACGGGTCCGGCGAAAGAGTTTAGCAAAGCCTTCTTCCTCTATCAGGAGGTAAATGGTTTTGGAAGATATCTCTTCCCCTTGCCGCAGGAGGGCTTCTTGGATCTCCTTGATGGAATAATTTCTCTTGCGCAAAGAGATGATCTGCTCTTTGATGTGTAGCGTTGAGGTCCGATGTCCCTTAGGACCTTGTTTTAAAGGGAGGAAGAAAGAGGGCAAGGTATTTTTCTGGAACTCTCTCTTTAAGACCCGCAGGGTATTCAGAGAGTATCCAAATCTCCGGGCCACTTCTTCGGGAGGAAGCTCTTCGAGAACCAGAGCCCTTAGAGACTCGTAGCGCCGTTGCATGGGGTCTTGGGGGTTAAGAAAGAATTCTTTAGAAAGCAGAGCAAGCCTCCCGATGATGATATTATTTAAGTAAATTATAAGTATTTTATATATTGTTAAAATATAATTGTCAATCATTATTTTTGCTAATAATGGGCTATTTTTAGAGTGTTTGATTAATTTAATGCTATGGAAAATTATTTTTAGGTTCATAATTAATATCAGTTTACGGGTAAAACTTTGCTCGGAAATTAATATTTATAATGTAAATTCAATGGGTTGTTTTACTGCCCCCATTTTACAGATGCCAGAAAATGATATTTTATAGGTTCCGTGATAATCCCTGGTAAAAGGAATAGATAGTCCAAAGTATAAACAATAACTTTGACTCATTTTCGACAGTTATTGAGTATATTAAAAATTCAGTTTCAATAAAATCAATGAGTTATATAAAACACTACTTGAAATGACACTATTATAAGCATATAATCCTCGTTACGAATATAAGTTGTCTTCTGAAGGAGGTGAATATGGCACGACCAAAGGTAAAGGTTAATTCAGAAACTGTGGCAAGAGCTGAAGAAGCATTGGGGAAAATAAAGGAAAGTAAGCTTGCAATCCAACTTAAAGCGATTATCGCCTCTGCAGAGTACCCTGTGGAAAACGTGGGAACGATACTGAAAGTATCAGCCCGGAGCATTTTCCGATGGATCGCGAAGTTTAATGAAAAAGGGGTGGAGGGATTACGAGACCGACCGAAAGGCCATATGAGATCTAAGCTGACCGAAGAACATAAGAGGGAACTTGAGTACTGGATTGTGCATGCTAGAAATATCCGAGGGGAGCCAGTACATTGGACACTGAAAAAACTGAAGCGAGAACTGGGAAAGGAGCATGGGATATACATAAGCACAACGCCCTTGTGGAAGCATCTTAAGAAAATGGGCTTGGGTTTAAGAAAGCCACGTCCTGTGCATGCTAAGGCAGACATCGCCGCCCAAGATGCATTTAAAAAAAACTAAGCGAGGAATTGAAACCCTTTGAGACAACCGGTGGTCTCATTCTTTTCTTTGACGAAGGGCGGTTTGGATTGCAATCCACGGTAACCAGGGTATGGGCTAAACGAGGAGAGCCTCTCCACGTTAAGGTGCAGCAGGGATACAAGAGTTTCTATATTTACTCCTGTGTTTCACCGCATTCGGGAGAATCCTTTAGTCTCTTCTTACCTGAGGTCAACACGGAGATGATGAATATATTCCTTGAAGGATTAACAAAGGAATATCCCGGCAGAGACATTACCATTATTTTAGATCAAGCGGGATGGCATAAAGCCAAGGGTCTAAAAGTGTCTCGGAATATCAGCTTACTCTTTTTTCCTCCCTATTCCCCGGAATTAAATCCGGTTGAAAAGCTTTGGCAGTGGTTACGTAAAGAGGTTAGTCATAATGCCGTGTTCAAAACCATACCGGCGTTGATGGACGCGTTAGAAAAGGAATTCCGTAATCTGACACCACTACACTTCAGCCAACTATGTCATTGCACTTATTTATGACATATCATAGAGAAAATGATATTAGATATC
>JAZDOO010000008.1:0-3016 GCA_043798555.1 Pseudomonadota bacterium
TACCGTCAAGACCAATAACGTAAAGATATGACTTAAGGTTACCTTGATTACTGAAATCAAAACCCTCGAACATCCCTTCAAACATGCTTTGCCCCATCATAAAATTCCCATAGTTTGTAGTGCTCACATAAATCAAGTTATTGGCAATCACTGGAACCGATGCAAAACTACCATCCAGGGATACCGCAGTTGGTACTGTGCTCGCTGTGAGAGGAAGTTGAATCCCGTAGAGTACTGATTGCTGGTTTGAATTATTGATCCCGTAATTTTCCATCATGTAGAAATTACTGAAATTAGGGAGTGAGGCAGTTGCCACCAGGATATTACCGCTCACCACTGGTCTCGAGAGAATCCCATTCAAATTCAATGAAGCCACCTCCCCAGTATCCGGTTTGATAGCCATGAGCCTCGATGTGAACGAATTACTATTTGGGATAGTGCCAGGATTGAGATTGGGCTCATAACTGACCAGATAAACGGTACCATCATCGCCCACCACAGGACTCCCCGCCATTCCATTCATCATCCCGAATCCACCGCTATTAGTCATCATCCCAAAGCCACCATTGTTGGTCATCATTCCTGTTCCAAATCCGTCATAATTGGTCATCCCTGTACCGCCTCCCATCATTTGGGCGTGGAGAAGGGATACATTGATTGCTAAAAAAAATACAAATATGGTGATTGAAGTGGTTAAGAATTTTTTAATGTGTTTCATTTTTATTCTCCTTTCTGTTTAACAAATGTCGATAATTGGTTGGTCAAATATCGAAAAACTTAATCTTATTGACTGCTTAGTTCCCATGCCCCTGATGCGTTTCCGGACTTATATTTTCTTCTACCTTGGCCTTCGGTAGGTAAGCAGAATCCAATAGACCAGTATATTTATCTACCCGGATCTTATCCACAGGGTCACCCTCTTGGGTAGTAATTTCTGCCTCAAAATAATCTTCGCCTTCAGAGATGTTACCTACTATAAGATCAGGATTGTTCTTTGATTTCAGATGGTTTTCCAATACAGTTCTTGCCTGACCCGGGGTCAGAGGCTGGCCATGCTGGTGCCCACCATAATCTTGGTGGTCAGAGTGGGAACTCATATCCCCCCCTCCCATCGTGCCTCCTTCATGTTGCATCCCACCACAACCTTGGGCGTAAAGAATGTTCCAACCAGAGAAAAGAGCCAACGTCACTACCAATACAATTACTATGATTTTTTTCATTGCTTATCCTCCTACATACAGGATTGATCTATTGGTTAACTATTCTGACATTCACCTATAGTTATCACCTGCCTCATTGTTTACATAAAAGATAGTTTAAGCTTTCTATCTCCAATCAATTCCTCTTCCTCTGCCAGTGGAGCCTTGGAATCCAACAGCAAATTGTTAGGTGATTCAGTATAAAATTTAAACCTGCTATTGTGGAAGTTAAAGAGATTTGAATTCGAATCCCTTACTTATTGCCTCTCAGTTTGAGTAAACAAAGACTTATCGTGGAGGCAATAGGGATTGGGGAAGATCATAGCAGTAAGGTTGACTTTTGGAGAAATAAAGGTAAAACGAAGCGATGCAAAGCAGCAAACAAGTAAATCGTTTCTCGGAAGCCCTTCAAGCAAGTTTGATCTGCCTCCAAAAAGGCAGGGTGATAAAATGGTTTGGTGAAATAGGTCGAACTAACATAAAGATAATCATTTTCTGCCACAGTGAGTTTGCAACACCTCTGGCAGTTAGAGAAAGATTGCTTATGGCAGTTTAGAGGACTGCCTGCTTTGTCAAAACTATTGTGGCATGATTGGCTACGAGAAGAATGCGAGCAACAGAGGGAGTTGCAAAAGGTAGTGGCACTCGATACGTTCACCCCCACGAAAAGAATAAAGTATAGTATAAAAAAATGTATGATTATTGTTCTAACTTTTATCATCATTTATAATTTTTCTTTTTTACTTTGTTAAACCTCCCCCAATACCAAAATCCCCCAATTTATTTTTTCAAAGGGAAAAAAGGATTAAGTGGGTGAGATGAGATGAATAATTATTTGTCTCATGAGAAAGATGGTGTATATAAGATTTAAGTAACGAAATCCTTTACCTTGGGTCAAAATGTTCGACACCGATACTGAACTTCTCTTGGGGGTAAAAAACGGGGATGACCAGTGCTTTAAAAAGCTCTATCAAAAATACTATCAAAAAATATTAAACTTCATTTTTCGTTTCATCCCTGACCAATACCATGCTGAGGACATTGCCCAGGAAGTATTTCTCCGGGTTTATTTCGGGGCCAAAACTTTCTCCCCCCAGGCAAAATTCTCCACCTGGCTCTATCAAATCACCGTAAACCGCTGTTTCAGTCATCATAAAAAAATTAAGCGAGAGCAAGAACGATTCATTAATGAATCTAATTTTCCCGCCGGGGGGGAAGATGCCAACCCAGTTAATCTGGAAAATCATCCTTCCTCATTATCTCCTCCCGATGAGCATATAATGCAGAATGAATTACACCAGGAAATTCAGTCTGCTTTAAATAAACTCTCTCCCGATCAGAAAATGGCATTTATTCTCTTGGAATATTCCGGCTTATCCTACGAAGAAATCGCCCGAATCTCCGGTGCATCCACTAAGGCAGTGGAAAGACGCATCTACCATGCCCGAAAGAAGTTGAAGTCACTTTTAAAACCCTATATTTCTTCATAATGAGCTTTACCGGTTGATGGTTAACCATTAACATTTTTAAAAAGCTATATAATAATGAAAATAATTTGGGGGTTTTCTTCATGGGGAGTGGTTAAAATAGATAGATGACAAAGGCAGGAATTTGTTTAAAAGCCCTCTGGATAACCTAAATAAATCCTATCTAAGGAGGTGAATATTATGGTTAAAAAATTGTTAGCAGGAATTGTAGTTCTTACCTTTATCTTCAGTCTTGCGAATGTTTCTCTGGCGATGCAACCACAAGTAATTTCAAAAATCCAAAAGAACCTTAGAGCATTAGGTTATTACAAAGGTGAACCTACAGGGAAA